>JBBSII010000056.1:0-12431 GCA_038232175.1 Thermomicrobiales bacterium | reverse complement strand
TCGCCGGCAGCGCGGGCGGGCTGTCGAAGACGAGCGCCTGGGCGATCACCTCATCCATGTGCTCCACCCAGATCATCCGCATGTCCCGCAGGATGTCCTTCGGAATCTTCACGGCATCGCTCCTGTTCTCGGCGGGCGCGATCACGGTGCGGATACCGGCGCGATGCGCCCCGAGCACCTTCTCCTTCAAGCCGCCGATGGCCATGATGCGGCCCCGAAGCGTGATTTCGCCCGTCATCGCGATGTCGTTGCGGACGGGTCGCTTCGTCAACGCGGAGACGAGCGCCGTCACCATCGTGACGCCCGCCGACGGGCCATCCTTCGGCGTCGCCCCCTCGGGGAGATGGATGTGAATATCCGTGGTGCGCTGAAACTCCGCGTCGATCTTGAGCGCGGCGGCGCGGGAACGCGCGTAGGACTGCGCGGCGCGCGCCGACTCCTGCATCACGTCGCCTGCCTGGCCAGTGATCGTCATATGGCCGTTCCCCGGCATCGTCGCCACCTCGACGGGGAGAATGTCGCCGCCCCCAACCTCGGAGACCGACAGCCCGATGGCGACGCCGACCTGGCTCTCGCGCAGGCTGTGCTCCGTGCCGTAGCGCGGTGGGCCGAGATACTCTTCGAGTTTCGTCGGCGTCACCTTCAGTTTCTTCGGGCGCTTCCCCGTCTGCGCGACCGCGAAGCGCGCCGCCTTCCGGCAGACACCGCCAACCTGGCGCTCCAGTGAGCGGACACCCGCCTCGCGCGTGTACCGCCGAACGATGAGGCGGATGACGGCGGGCGGTAACTCCACAAAATCCGGTTCGAGGCCGTGGCTCGCGGCCTGCTTCGGCAGCAGGTGCTTGCGGCAGATCTCGATCTTCTCCTCCTCGGTGTACCCGCCGATCTCAATGATCTCCATCCGGTCCCGCAGGGCGCGTGGGACGTTGCCGAGGTAGTTCGCCGTCGTGATGAACATCACATCCGAAAGATCGTACGGGAGGTCGAGGTAGTGATCCACGAAGGTATGGTTCTGCTCCGGGTCGAGCACTTCGAGCAGCGCCGAACCGGGATCGCCGCGAAAATCCGCGCTCATCTTGTCGATCTCATCGAGCAGAATGACGGGATTCATCGTCCCCGCCTGCTTCATCGCGTGGATGACCCGGCCGGGGAACGCGCCGATGTAGGTGCGCCGGTGCCCGCGAATATCCGCCTCATCCCGCACGCCACCGAGCGAGACGCGCACGAAGTTGCGCTCCATCGCCCGCGCGATTGATCGCCCGAGCGAGGTCTTGCCAACGCCGGGCGGCCCGACGAAGCAGAGGATCGTTGGCATTTGGCGCGCGACACCCCGCTCCGCGACGAGCTTCCGCACCGCGAGGAAATCGAGGATGCGCTCCTTGACGTGTTCGAGACTGTCGTGGTCGTCATCGAGCACCTGCTGCGCCACCGGAAGGTCGAGCCGGTCCGTCGTCCGCTCATTCCACGGCAGACCGAGCACCCAATCGAGGTACGTCCGCACAACCGTCGCCTCCGCCGAGACACCGGGCATTCGTTCGAGGCGGGCGACCTCCCGGCGCATCCGGTCCGCGATGTCGGCGGGGAAATTGCGCTCATCAATCTTCTGTCGCAGCATTTCGATGTCGTTTTGCGTCGTCTCACCAAGCTCGTCATGGATCGCTTTCAACTGCTCGCGCAGGTAATACTCGCGCTGGTTCTTATCGACTTGCTCGCGCACGCGGTCTTTAATTTTCTGTTCGAGATCGACGACTTCCAACTCACCGGACAGCACAATCGCCAGTTTTTCCAGTCGCTGGAGTTTGTTGGACTCCTCCAGCAGCCCCTGCCGCTCCTGCGGGTCGCTGACGAGCACCGCGAGCACATCCGCGAGGTGGCCGACATCGGTGGCGCTATTCGCCGCATCAACGAGGTCGTTCGCGGTGTTCCCGCGCAATTTCGCGTACTTGCCGAGCAGCTCGCGGATTTGCCGCGCCCACGCCCGGTTCTCCTGCTCGAACCCTGCCTGCTCGTACATCTCCTCGACGCTGACGAAGTAGCATGGCTTCGTCGCCTCGGTGCCCGTGATGCGCACGCGACAGAGGCCTTCGAGCGAGACCTGAATCGTGCCGCCCGTCTCGCGGTCGGATTCCTTGATGCGGCAGAGAGTGCCGACCTCGTAAACATCGCTCGGCGTCGGTTCATCGGTGTTCGGGTCACGCAGCGCGGACGCCACGAGGTAGTGGCCCCGCTCCATCGCCTCCTCGATCGCATCGAGCGAGCGGGGCCGCCCGACATGGATCGTTGTCGTGCTTTGCGGAAAGACGACAATGTTCTTGAGTGCCAGCAGCGGGTATCTGGTCGCGATCGTGTCGAATCTACTCATACCGTACTATTCCCCTTCCAGTAGCCACCGCTCCCGTAGCTACCGGCGCACATGCAGGCCGCACGCCGCGCCCTGCGACTCCCCTTCCCGATGCAAACCTCCCCGCCCCCTCCACAGAACGGGCCTTCCCCTGAAACTACACCTTTCCCGATCGCCGTTTCAAGGCGACCGCGATACGATAACACTCCGCGCGCTCCGCGCCCGTCCTGATTGCCGCTTCCTTCGCGGCCGCCGAGGGCGCGTGACCCGTCGCGAGCAGCGACGCGATCAACGCGGTGATCGTCTCTTCGTCGCTCGATGGAATTACCGGCGGCGCTCCGTCAACAATGACGACGAACTCGCCCCGCGTCTCGTGCAGACCCTCCCGCACCACCTGCGCGAGGCTCGTGCGCACGATTTCTTCGTGCAGTTTCGTCAATTCCCGGCAGATCGCGCAGGGTCGGTCACCGAGCGTCGCGAGCGCGTCCCCGAGCATCGCGGTGATGCGATGCGGCCCCTCGAAGTAGACCGTTGGGTGCGAAAGATCACGTACCGCGAGGAGCGCCGCGCGCCGCGCCTGCTGCTTCGGCGGCAGGAAGCCGACGAAGGTGAACGGGCCGTTGACGACGCCGGACGCGACGACCGCCGCGAGCAGCGCGGATGGCCCCGGAATGGGCACGACGTGATGGCCCGCCGCCGCGACCGCCGCGACAAGGAAGGCGCCGGGGTCCGCGATCAGCGGCGTCCCGGCGTCGCTCACCAGCGCGACATCGTCGCCGCTAGCCAATCGGTCGATGATGGCGGCGGCGCGGTCACGCTCGTTGTGCTCATGGAGGGAAAGATAGTGCGCCGGGATGCCGTAGTGCGCGAGCAGCTGGCCCGTGTGCCGGGTATCCTCCGCCGCGACAATGGCGACCTCGCGCAAGACGCGCAAGGCTCTCAATGTGATGTCTTCGCGGTTGCCGATCGGCGTTGCCACGATATACAGCGTCCCCACATGTTGCTTCTTCCCTCTTCCGGCCTAGTATAACTGCCTTGGGGCAATTATGGGACTGAGTGTACGTGCACACGTAATCGTTGCTGACAGAAAGCATTGTACGGACACTCGCGATGCCCTACCAGCCACACAAACCGACATCCGGACGCACATCGATTCAACAAGCAGAATCATGGTGGTGGCGGGCTTTAGCCTGCCAGAGAGAGGTAGGTTAAAGGCCGCCACCACCGGGAAAATATGGCCTACTTTCGTGCGGTGAATTGTATGGAAAACTTACGCCTTCCGCACCCAGAGTGTCCGCGTTGTCTGCAGATTGCCAGCGATCAAATCCTGGAGGAGTTGGCGTTCGTGCCGACGCAGTTCCTGAAAAACTGTTGTGGCATCGTCCGCCGCGCCGTGGTAGCCGAGTGCGTGGAACCGCTCGACGATTGCCTCCATGACGCCCTGATCGGCGAAGGTGCGCGTCGAGCCGATCCACGGTGCGAGCGTTAATTGCCCGATCTCGGTGAACTCCGGGCGCAACCGGCGAATGGATTGCAGCCGCTCCTCCGCCGAGCCAACCATGTCATCGATCAGGACGACAGGGCCATGCTCCGCGTCGTGCCGCGTATCGACGATCAGCGATTTGCCGAAGCGTGGGAAGAAGACACTCATCACCTCGGCCTCGGCGAGCGCGCGAATGATCTTGCTGCTCGAAACATTGAATGCGTTATCCACCGCCCATCATCCTTTCGTCCCTGTTCAACGTCCGATCCTTGCGACCTCACGAATACTCCATCAGCGCGCGTCGGTCGCCTTCTCCGATGATTCATCGCTTGCAAGCTTCTCCGTCTCCACATTCGGCTTGCCCGCGCCGTGCCCGTTGCGGCTCATCGCCAGCACGTCGAGCATTGGCGCGTGCAGATGCCCGTTCGAGGCGACGATGTCGTTCCCGTCGACGCGGTACGCATTGCCGTACGGGTCGGAGATCGTGCCCCCGGCCTCCCGCACCATGAGCGCACCCGCCGCCATGTCCCACGGTTGCAAGTTCAGTTCCCAGAAGCCGTCGAACCGCCCCGCCGCGACGTAGCAGAGGTCGAGGGCCGCCGCGCCATCGCGCCGGGTCGCCTGCGTGCGGAGGACGAAGTTGCCCCAGTTGCTCAGATTATTCGTCGGGCCGTCCAGCCGATAGGGAAACCCGGTGCAGAGCAGGCCACCAATCAACGCATCGACCGCCGAGGCGCGGATGGGGGCACCGTTGAGGGTCGCGCCCTCACCGCGCACCGCGACGAACAACTCGTCCATGTACGGCGCGTAGACGACGCCAACAATCGGCTCGCCCGCGTGCTCGACGGCGATGGAGACGCAGTAGAGCGGGTAGCGGTGCGCGAAGTTCGTCGTGCCGTCGAGCGGATCAACGATCCAGCGATACTCGCCATTGCCGCCGGTGCTCGTCCCCTCCTCCGCGAGGATGCGATGGTCGGGGAAGCGGCCCGTGATCGCGTCGATGATGATGCGTTCGCTCTGCTTGTCCGCCTCGGTCACGAGGTCGCGCTTCCCCTCGCCCTTGAAAACGATCTCGCGCACGCCACGCTCGGAGACGGCGCGGATCGCGGTACCCGCCTCGCGCGCGGCGGCAATCGCGACATCCCGTAACTCCGTAAATGGACCTGAATTGGTCACCCGTGTCCCTCCGTCGGCGACAACACGCGGCACAAGACACCGCAGCCATGAGTATACCCGAATCCATCGGCACCGGTGTCCGTACGCGCGGGCACAGCGCGGGCGTATACTACAATCGCGACGGTGCGCTTTCCGCGATCTTTGATTCTTCGATCCTTCGACAACGACGAGCAAAGGAATCCTTCACCATGCGTGTGGAACGACGGAACGGCGCACGGACGACGCGGCGCATCCTGATTGGCGGCATCGCGCACGAGACGAACACCTTCAGCCGCGTGCCGACGGACCTCGACCAGTTCCGGCAGCGGGTCTTCATCGCGGGGCCGGAGATGATCGGGGGCTTCTCCGGCACACGCACCGTTCTCGGCGGTTTCCTTGACGGCATGGCGACGCTGACCGCCGCGCCCGTGCCGCTCGTCTATGCCTCCGCCACGCCCGGCGGCATCGTCACCCGGACAGCGTACGCGGAACTGCGCACCGCGCTCCTCAACGGCATCCGCGCTGCCGGGCCTGCGGATGCGGTGCTCCTCGCGCTGCATGGCGCGATGGTCGCTGACGGCACGACAGACGCCGAGGGCGATCTGCTGCGCGCGGTGCGCGCAAGCGTCGGGGCGCGCGTGCCCATCATCGCGACGCTCGACTCGCACGCCAACATCACGCGCGCGATGATCGACGCGGCGGATGCGCTCGTCGCATACACTACCTATCCGCACATCGACACCTACGAGCGCGGCTTCGAGGCGACGCACATCCTCGGGCGTCTCTGGCAGGACCGGCGACCGGCCACGACGGCGTTGCTCGCGCCGCCGCTGCTCGCGTCCCTCCCGCCGCAGTGCACGATGGTCGAGTCGCCGATGCGCGCCCTGCTGGACGCCGCGAACCGGGAGCGCGCGCACCCGGATGTCCTGAACATCAGCATCGCGGGCGGGTTCCCGTACAGCGACGTGCACGACGCAGGATTGAGCGTCCTCGTCACGACGATGGCGAACCCCGCCCTCGCGCATGAAATCTCCGGCCGGTTGGCGGATGCGGCGTGGAGCCGCCGCACGGAGTTCCGCCCCACGCTCACGCCGATTGTGGAGGCGGTCCATCGCGTGGCAACGGCGACGCACACGCCAGTCGTGCTCGCGGACAGCGGCGATAATCCCGGTGCGGGCGCGCCGTGCGACGGCACCACCCTGCTCCACGCGCTTTACGAAGCGGGCATCCATGATGTGATCGTTGGCGCGATCTGCGACCCGGAGACGGTGGCGCAGGCGGTCGCGGTGGGCAAGAACGCGGAGATCGCCGTGCGCCTCGGCGGGAAGACCGATGATCGCCACGGCGCGCCGCTGCACACCGTGGCGCGCGTCGTCCGCATCACCGATGGCGTCTTCACGAACACCGGGCCGATGGGCACCGGGGGCCGGACGCGGATGGGCCGTACCGCCGTCCTCGACCTGCAAGGAATCCGGGTGATCGTCACCGAGCAGCGCGTGCAGGCGCTCGACCTCTCACTCTTCCGCAGCGTCGGCATCGAGCCGACGATGGCACGCGCCATCGTCGTCAAATCGAGCGTCCATTTCCGCGCGGCGTTCGCACCCATCGCCGCCACGATCATCGACGTGGACACGCCGGGGATCAGCAGTCCACACCTGGAACGGTTCACGTTCCACTGGCTCCGGCGTCCGGTCTGGCCATTGGACGCGGATGCATCCTTCACGACGGGAGGCGCACGATGATGGACGCAGTGAGCGCGCATGACCTGACGCGGCGCACGCGGCTCGTGGCCGTCGCCGCCGGGCGCGCGCCCGCCGATTTGATCTTGACGAATGCCCAGATCATCAACGTGCACACGGGCGAGATCGAAGCGGGCAACGTCGCCGTGGTGGGCGATACCATCGCGGGCGTCGGGGAGTACGACGCGGGCGAGACGGTGGTCGATCTGCGCGGGCGGTTCCTCGCGCCCGGCTTGATGGACGCGCACATCCACGTCGAATCGAGCCTCCTCTGGGTGACGGAGTTCGCCCGCGCGGTCATTCCGCATGGCACGAGTGTCACTGTCTCCGACCCGCACGAGATCGCCAACGTGCTCGGCGTGCCGGGGATGCGCGCCCTGATCGCGGGGACGCGCGACCTGCCGATGACCTGCCGGTTCACGATGCCGTCCTGCGTCCCCGCCAGCCCGTGGGAGACCGCCGGGGCGACCTTCGGACCGGACGAGATTGCCGAGGGGCTGGCGGCGCCGGAGATCATCGGCCTCGGCGAGTTGATGGCATTCCCGCTGCTGATCGAGGGCATCCCGGAGGTGCTGACGCGCGCGCTGGTGAGCGAGCGGCTGTATCGCCCGGTGGACGGGCACGCGCCCGGCGTGCGGGGCAGCGCCCTCCAGGCGTACATCGCGGGTGGCCCGCGCTCGGATCACGAATCCGTCACGCTCGATGAGGCGGCGGAAAAACTGCGGCGCGGCATGTTCATCATGATCCGCGAAGGCTCGACGGAGCACAACCTCGATGCGCTCCTGCCGCTCGTCACCGACAAGACGTGGCCGCGCATCATGTTCTGCTCCGACGACCGCGAGTGCTCAACCCTCGTCGCGGATGGGCACATGGACGAAACGTTGCGCCGCGCGGTTCGGGGCGGCCTCGACCCCGTGCGGGCGATCCAACTCTGCACCATCAACACCGCGAACTACTGGGGCCTGCGCACGCAGGGCGCGATCATGCCGGGAAACCGCGCGGATATGATCGTGCTGGAGGATTTAACGGGCTTTCGCGTGCTCGAAACGTACCACGGCGGCACGAAAGTCGCGGCGGAGGGTCAGGCGCTCTTCGACACGCCCGCTCACGTCCCCGACGTGTTACGACGCACCATGCACATCGGCGAGTTCGGCGTCGCGCGCCTCGCGCTCCCCACAGATGGCGGCCCGATGAACGCGGTCGGCATCGTGCCGGGGCAGATCGTGACGGAGTGCGTGCGCGTACAGCCGACCGGCATCGGTGGCTACGCGGAGGCCGACCCCGCGCGGGACATTCTCAAACTGGCGTGCATCGAGCGGCACCGGGAGACGGGCAATGTCGGCGTCGGTCTCGTCGTCGGGTTGGGGCTGAGGGTGGGCGCGATTGCGTCATCCGTGGCGCACGACGCGCACAATATCGTCGTCGCCGGCACGAACGATAGGGATATGGCAACCGCCGTGCGGGAGGTTGAGCGGATGGACGGTGGCCTCGCCCTCGTTGTCGATGGCGTCGTGCGCGGGCGCCTCGCCCTGCCGATTGCCGGTCTGCTCTCCGATCAGCCCGCCCGCGTTGTCGCGCGCGAGTTGGAAGAACTAACGGCGCAGGTACACGCGCTCGGATCGCCCCTCCCTGCCCCATTCGCGACGCTCTCATTCCTCGCGCTCTCCGTCATCCCCGCAGCGCGCGTGACGGATCGCGGGTTCATCGCCTTCTGAACGTCAGGGACCAAACCGGATCGACGCAGAGAACACATCTGCCCAGAAGGCGCCCGGCAGAGGACGCAAGGAGGATCAATATTTTCCTCCCTTCCTCTGCGTCCTTTGCGTCTCTGCGGTTCTCCCCGGTTTCTCTCAATGGCCGTCGATGCCACCGATCCGGCGTCGCTTGCGGACGGCGTTCTGCTGCTTGCGGCGGGCGCGGCGATCCATCTTCAGCGCCCACCGGCTGACGACGACCGCGAGTAACGCCGCGAGCAGCAACCCGACGATTAGCACCGTTACTCCCACCTGCACCGACACTACGACACCCCTTCCTGATCGACCTGGTCATCCGGCGGCACGTCCGGGATGGGCACCGGCATGATGCCGATGGTGTAGGAATGCTCGACGATGCCGCGTCGCACCATGCGCTCGGCCTGCGCGAGCCGTTCGAGCAGCGGGCTGTCGGCGCGGACAGTGCGCAACATGCTCCGCACCTGATGCATGATGTCGAGCGTCTTGTTGAACGCGAGCACCACGTCGCCCTCGCCGAGGCCGACCTTCTCCACGACACGCTCCAGCACCGCGCCCCGGCACCACGCGCGGATCGCGCCGTAAAAGAGCGGGTGGTACCCCGTCGTGATCGCCAGGCCCGCGCGCCGCTCCGCAATCAGCACGCCGTGCGTCAGGTCGTCGAGCCGCTCGCGGACCACGGTCAGGTGGCGCGGCAACTCGAAGGTGTTCTCGAAACGCGCGTCGCGGTCGTACGCGAACCACGAGAAAACCTCCGCGACATCCTCCGGCTTCATCTCATCCAGCCAGTTGCGATCCACGAGTTCCGCGAGGACGAGGCCGTTGGTGTCGAAGATATCCGCGAGCAGGTCCGCCTTCGGCGTCGTGTACCCGCGATGCAAGTAGCCGAACTGATGCAGGACGGCGGCGATGCCCCGGAGGAGGTTGCGCGTCTGCGCGTCGTCCGCCTGCGACTCCCGCGCCGCACGCTCCGCGAGCGCCTGCCGCTCCCGCCCGAGCCGCTCGACGACGCTGACATTCCGGCGATGCTCGTCGCGCACCGGGCAGGCGTCGCAGACGTGCGCGTGCACCTGGCCGTCGAGACGAATGACGGCGTCGTGCGCCGCGCGCGTGGATGCACGCGCCGCCTCCAATTCCTCGCGCTGCACATTCCGGCGCGCAGTGCGGAACTCCATCAGCCACCCATCGAGATCGGGCAACCCAAGCGCGCCAATCGCGGAACGCAGGTCGATCCACTCCGCGCGCGACAGGAAAGCGTCGGCATTGCCGGAATCCATCGGCGACGCGACGATGGCGTCCGGCACGGCAACGGCGGCGTCAGGCGAGGGCAGATGGTCGATCTGCCGGTACTCGGTCACCACATCAATCGTCGGCGGCGTGTCCGGCTCCACGACGCCGAACAGGAACCGCCCAATCGCCGCGCGCGCCCCGTCGTGCGGCCGCCCCAGATAGACGCCCCAGCCACGGTCGCGCACATGAATCAGCGCGCCCACGGGCAATGTGCGGAAGACTTGTCGCAAGGTGTGGCGCGTCGGCTCCTTCCACGGGCGGTCATCGGTCATCATCAGGATGCGCGACTCGTCGTCCCGCGCCCGCCGCTCCTGCGTCTCCGCCAATTTGTGGCCACGACCGAGCGCGCGATACTCCTCCAGCAGATCATCGCCCCCCTCGTAGCCGAGCAGGCACCCCTTCGGCACATTGGCGATCCGTTCCTCAATCGCCATCAAATCCAGCTCGGTGTCGCGCACGCGCCGGTTCGTCTGGTACTGGAGCAGGCTCTGGCTGAGCAACTGGCGCACGCGGCTCCCCTCCGGTGGGTCCCAGAGGTTCAGCACCGTGTTGTATCGCACGGAGAAGCCGCTCCGCACCGGGTAGAGCGGCCCGGTGGCAATCTGCAACGTCTCCGCGAACGAGATGCGCGGGCTGTACGGCGTGACGACGTGCCCCAGCGGGTCCATCCCGCGCCGCCCGGCGCGGCCGGCCATCTGCTGGAACTCGTTCGGGATCAGCGGGCGGCGGCGGCGACCGTCCCATTTGCTCATCCGCCCGATAACGCAGGTGCGCGCGGGCATGTTGACGCCGAGCGCCAGCGTGTCCGTCGCGTAGACGACGCCCATCAACCCGTTCGTGAAGAGGGTTTCGACGAGTTGCTTGAGGATAGGCAGCAGACCCGCGTGGTGGTAGCCGATGCCGCGCCGCACCAGCCGCGTCGTCTGCGCCACCTGCGTCAGGTGATGATCCTCGGGCGATAACATGCCCAGGTGCGCCTCGACAATTGCCTCCACCCGTTCCCGCCGGGCCGCGACGAAATCGACCCCGGCGGCGGCGAGGTGCTGCGCCCAGACCTCGCAATCCTTGCGGCTGAACTGGAAGTAGATCGCGGGGAGCAGATCGCTCCGTTGGAGCGCGAGGACGATCTCCGTCGGCGTCGGCTCGTCGCGCTCCGGCGGCATGTCGTAGGCGTCCTCCTCCCACGACTGCCCCCGGAACGCGCGACGCCCCTCCCCGCCGATGTCGGGGAACTCCGCCACCTGCCGCCCGGAGCGGTCGATGATGAGATTCAAGGTGCTGTCGAGGTAGTAATAGAGCGCGAGCGGCACCGCGCGCTCGTCGTGGGTGATAAGATGGATCGGGCGATGCGTGCGGCCAATCCACGCGGCGATCTCCTGCGCATTCGAGACCGTCGCGGAGAGGCAGACGAGCTGGATATGTTCCGGGCAGAGGATGATCGCCTCCTCCCACGTCGTGCCGCGCTCCGGGTCCGCGAGGAAATGGATCTCGTCGAAGACAATCGCGTCTACTGTGTCCATCTCCCACGGCGTCTGGATCAGCATGTTGCGGACGACTTCAGTCGTCATCACGAGGATCGGCGCGCGCGGATTCACCGTCACGTCGCCGGTCAGCAGGCCGACGGCCTCGCCGTAGCGCGCGCGGAGGTCACGAAATTTCTGGTTGGAGAGCGCCTTGATCGGCGTGGTGTAGAGCACGCGCCCGCCGCGCAGGAACGCCGCGTGCACCGCGAACTCCGCGACCACGGTCTTACCCGTTCCCGTTGGCGCGGCGACCATCACCGATTCGCCACGGGTCAGATGCGCGATTGCGGTTTCCTGGAAAGCGTCGAACGGGAACGGATAGAGGGCTTGGAATGTCTCCAAAGCATTCCGTGCCGCATCAGGGAACGCGGCTGGCATATCCGGTTCCGGTGTGGGTTGCGATGGTGGGATGGGTTGTTCCGGTGACTGTGTCAATTCACGTTCACTCACGTCATAATCGGCACACAAGGCTCCTCCCCACCCGCAGGAAGTGTACCATATGGTCTGTGCGCCTCATCTTTACCGCTGTCAGTCCACGGGGTATTCGCATCTCAATCCGTCTCACCGTACATTGCGCTCACGGCACGAGGGCGTGATGGACGGCGAGGAGCACCTGCGCCAGGAGGCTCTCCGGCACGAGCGGCCCGAGGGGACCTGTATCGAGATAGTCGCGATCAATCGTCGTGATCTCCTCGCAGAGGAGTACGCTCTCATGTGCCAGGCCCCCGATCCCCGCCGCGACCGGCACGCGGGTCGGCCCCAGGCGACCGGTGGAGAAGATCGGGATGACGATCAGATCATCGGTGGAGCGGTTGCGCGCGTCAACCGAGAGCACCAGCACCGGGCGTGGTTGATACGGATCGTCCGGCTGGCCGGGCGTGAATGCCCACCAGATCTCCCCGCGCCGGGGCCAGCGCCTCCCGGCACTCACTGGGCACGAAAGAGCCGCGTGGCCGCCGATCGCCGCAGCTGCTCCCAGGTGGCGTACTCCTCCTGCTCCTGCGCCGAGCGGGGCGCGGCGTACTGCGCCTCGATGGCGCGCTCCCGCTCGCGCGCGGCCCAGAGCCGCAACGCCTCATCGATCACCTGGCTCCGGTTCGCTGCCGCATGTTCCGCCACAAACCGATCCACCGCATCGAGCAACTCCGGGTCCACGGTCGTGCTCAGCTT
>JBBSII010000055.1:0-12450 GCA_038232175.1 Thermomicrobiales bacterium | reverse complement strand
CTGATCGTCGTGCCGGACACGCTCGCCGCGCTGCACAACCTCGCGTCGTGGTGGCGGTCGCTCTTCCCCGCGCCGCTCGTCGGTGTGACGGGGAGCGTCGGCAAGACGAGCACAAAGGAACTAATCGCCACCGTCCTCGGCACGCGCTTTCACGTCCTCAAGAACCCCGGCAACCTCAACGCGATTACCGGGATGCCGCTGGCGCTGCTCGGGTTGTCGCCGGATGTCGAGGTCGCGGTGCTGGAGATGGGCCTCTACGACGCGGGCGACATCGCGACGATGGCGCAGGTGGCGCGCCCGACGATTGGCGTTGTCACGAATGTTGGCATGTCGCACGTCGAACGGCTCGGCTCGCAGGAGGCGTTGATCGCGAACAAAGGCGATCTCGTCGCCGCGCTGCCGCCCGATGGCGGCGCCATCCTCAATGGCGACGACGCGAACGTGCTGGGGATGCGGGCGCGGACGACAGCGCGCGTCGTAACGTACGGCATCGGAGCCGCGAACGACATTCGCGCGTCGGATGTCGAGAGTGAGGGCTTATCCGGCATCGCGTTCCGGTTGGCATTGCCAGGGGCACGGCCCGTGCGCGTCCGGTTGCCGCTCCTCGGTCGGCACAGCGTCCACACCGCGCTCGCGGCGACGGCGGTCGGCCGGGTGATGGGGCTGGCGCTCGATGAAATTCTGACCGGCCTTCAGGGCGCGCAGACACAACTGCGGCTCTACACCGTGCCGGGGCCGAACGGATCGACGCTGATCGACGACACGTACAACAGCAGCCCACAGTCCGCGCTCGCCGCACTCAACCTGCTCGCGGAACTGGAGGCGCCCCGGCGCGTCGCGGTGCTCGCGGACATGCTCGAACTCGGCGCGTACGAGCAGGAAGGGCACGCGCTCGTCGGGCAGCGCGCGGCGGAGGTCGTCGACCGCCTGTACACCTTCGGCAGCCGCTCCGACCGGACGGCGGAAGCGGCGATCACGGCGAAAATGCCCGCAGCCGCAGTCGTGACCGTCCCGCCGGGCGAGAAGGCGACGCTCGCGGCGCGGCTGCGGGCCGATCTCCGCCCCGGTGACATCGTACTCGTCAAAGGCTCGCGCGGGATGCACATGGAGGAACTGGTGGACGCCCTGCGCCCGCTCGCCGCCGATGCGATGGGCGGGGACGCATGACGGGCGCAACACTGCTTGTGGCGCTGCAACTGCCGGACCAGCCGCGCGCGAACCTCGCGGCGTCGCTGGCGCTCGGGTCGGTCGCGTTCGTGCTGACGATCATCATCGGCAGGCCGGTGCTGATACTGCTGCGCAAGTACAAGATCGGCAAGCGCATCCGCGTCGAAGGCCCGGAGAGCCACATGGTGAAGATGGGCACGCCGACGATGGGCGGCATCATGATCGCGCTGAGCGTCGTCACGCTGACCGCGCTCTTCAACCTCGCCGGGCGGCTCTCGATGCTGCTGCCGCTCGGCGTGCTGCTCGCGTGCGCGACGCTCGGCGCGGTCGATGACCTGCTGAACCTCGTCGGCGGCTCGCGCGAGGGGCTGACGGCACGGTTCAAGTTCGCGTGGCTCTTTCTGTTCGCGACCATCGCGGCGTGGGTGCTCTACAACCCGCTCGGGCTGCACCGCGTCTTCATCCCGTTCGTCGGGAAGTTCGACATCGGCCTCTGGTACCTGCCCATCGCGATCTTCGGCATCATGGGGACGGCGCACGCAGTTAACCTGACGGATGGCCTCGACTCGCTCGCGGGGGGCACGGCGGCAGTCGCGTACATCGCGTACGGCGTGATCGGCTACTTGCAGGGGCAATTACAGGTCGTCGCCTTCTGCTTCACGATGGTCGGCGCGTTGATCGGCTTCCTCTGGTACAACGCGCACCCCGCGCAGGTCTTCATGGGGGACACCGGCTCGCTCGCCATCGGCGCAGGGCTAGCGGTCGCGGCGTTCCAAACCGGCCAGTGGCTGATCCTGCCGGTCGTCGGCTTCGTCTTCGTCGCCGAGACGCTCTCGGTGATGGCGCAAGTCGGGTATTACAAGGCGACGCACGGCAAGCGGCTGTTCAAGAAAGCGCCGTTTCACCACCACTTTGAACTGATCGGCTGGTCCGAGACGCAGGTGCAGATGCGTTTCTGGCTCGTCGGCATCGCGGCGGGGATGCTCGGCATCGCCCTCGCGCTCTCGTAGGGGCACGCACATGACGGCATGGATGGGTGAGCAACAACTGCGCGGCAAGCGGGCGCTGCTGATCGGGCTGGGGCAGCATGAGGGCGGCGCGGGCGTCGTGCGTTTTCTCGCGCGGGCGGGCGCGGCTGTCACCGTGACCGACCGGCGCGACGCGGACGCCCTCGCGCCCGCGATGGCCGCGCTCGCTGACTTGCCGGTCTCGTATATCCTCGGGGGGCATGAGGGCGTCCGCGTCGTGGACTACGACCTCGTCGTGCGGAACCCCGCCGTGCCCACCGACGCGCCACTGCTCGCGGCGGCGCGCGCGGCGGGCGTGCCGGTGGAGATGGAGATGACGCTCTTCCTCGCCGCCTGCCCCGCGCCGGTGATCGGCGTGACGGGCACGAAGGGGAAGACGACGACCGCGCTCTGGCTCGGCCATATCCTGCGCGAGTGGAAGCCGGAAACGGTCATCGCGGGCAACATGGGCATCTCCGCGCTGGATGCATTGCCCGCCATCATGCCAACCACGCCCGTCGTGCTCGAACTCTCATCGTTCCAATTGGAGGCGATGGGCGAGCGCGGCCTCAGCCCGCACATCGCCGTCATCACGAACCTCTCGCCCGATCACCTCGACCGCTACCCATCCTTCGCCGAGTACCGCGAGGCGAAGTGGAACATCGCGCGGTATCAGACCGCGCGTGACACGCTGATCGTGCCCGCGTGGCAGTACGACGACGCGGCTGCCAACCCCGGCGTTGCGTTCCTCGAGGAGCGCGCGCGGCAGTCCCCCGCGATGGTCATGCCGTTCGGGGCGCTGCCGCCGGTGCCGGGCTACCCCCCCGGTTCGTGGTGGATCGAGGACGCGGACACGCTGCTGTGGACGGACGGGAAGCGGTCATACCCGGTGGGGCGTGGCGGCGATCTCGCGTTGTGCGGCGACCACAACCGGATCAATGCGTGCGCGGTCGTGGCGGCGGCGATGGCGTACGGCGCGCCCGTCGAGGCGATCCGCGCCGGTTTGCGCTCGTTCCGTGGCGTGCCGCACCGCTACGAGGACCTCGGCGTGATTGGCGGTGTCCGGTATATCAACGACACGGCGGCGACGGCCCCGGCGGCGGCGGTCGCGGGCTTGGCGACGACCCCCGGCCCGGTGATTCTGCTCGCGGGCGGGTCGGACAAGGGGCTGGACTTCACCGCGCTCGCGGACGCGATGCTGCGCGCGAAGGCCGTTATCCTCTTCGACGGGCGCGTGCCGACACCGCTCGCGACGATGCTGGCGGAGCGCGGGTACGCGGGGCGCGTGATCGGGCCGGTGCGGGGTATGGAGGATGCCGTGCGCCACGCGGTCGATCTCGCAACCGAAGGGGACACCGTGCTCCTTTCTCCGGGCGCGGCGTCGTTCGGCGTTTTCCAGAATGAGTTCGACCGCGGCGATCAGTTTCGCGCGGCGGTTGACCGCTTGCGTCACGAAGGGGGCAAGTGATGGCCGTTGAACGCCTGACCATCGCTCGCCCACGCGGGGCCGCGCCTGCGACGACGCTGCAGTCAACCGGCCAGGTCGATACGGTGCTCGTCGGCCTGTTGATCGTGCTCGCCTCGTTCGGGACGCTGATCCTGTTCAGCGCGTCGTACGCGGTCGGCATCCGGGATAGGGGCGACGGGCTGTACTTCCTGAAGCGGCACGCGCTCTTCGCCGTGATCGGCGTCAGCGCGCTGCTGCTGACCGCGCGGGTGGATTACCACTTCTGGCGACGCTTCTCGGTGTCGGCGATGGCGATCAACCTCCTGCTGCTCGTCGCGGTGCTGCCGGTCGGCACGACGGTCTTCGGGGCGCGGCGCTGGTTTGAGGTCGGCCCGTTCCAAGTGCAGCCGAGCGAGCTCATGAAGTTCGTCCTCGTCCTTTATATGGCCGATCTGCTCGACCGCAAGGGCAAGCGCATCCGTCATTTCTTCAACGGCGCGGCCCCGTTCGCGATCATCCTCGGCTTTATCCTCTTCCTCGTCATGCTGGAACCGGACCTCGGCACGTCCACCGTGCTGGCGGTGATCGGGATCAGCGTCTTCCTCGTCGCGGGCGCGGACATGCGGCAATTGGGGTTGTTTCTCCTGAGCGGTGTCGGCATGTTCGCGACGCTGGCCCTGACCGCCCCGTATCGCCGCGAGCGGTTGCTGCTCTTCCTCCACCCGGAGCGCGACCTGCGCGATGCGGGGTGGCAGCTCTGGCAGGCGCGGATCGCGCTCGGCGATGGCGGGCTGTTCGGCCTCGGTCTCGGCGCGTCCCGGCAGAAATTCAGTTGGCTGCCCGCCGCGCACACGGATGCGATCTTCGCGGTTGTCGGTGAGGAGTTGGGGCTGATCGGCTGCGCCGTGGTGATCGGGCTGTTCACGGCGGTCGCGGTGCGCGGCTATCGCACCGCGCTCAACGCGCCGGACCGCTACGGCGCGATCATGGCGACGGGCATCACGACATGGCTGGCGTTTCAGGCCGTCATCAACATCGGCGGCGTGACGACCGCAATCCCGTTCACGGGCGTGCCGCTGCCGCTCTTCTCGTACGGCGGGTCGTCCTTCGCGGTGACGCTCGGCGCGCTCGGCGTGCTCATCAACATCTCCCGCTCGGCGGCATCGCAACGGAAGCGGCAGCGACCAGCGATCGCGGCGCGCGAGGTGGCCGATGCATAGCCGCGCGTCCGCGACGACAGCGCTACCGCCGCCGGGATCGCGCGTGCACTTCGTCGGGATTGGCGGCGCGGGCATGATCGGCCTCGCGCGCATCCTGCTCGCGCAGGGTTACTGCGTTTCCGGGTCGGATCGGAACGATTCGGTCGCGCTCGCGATGCTGCGCGATCTCGGTGCGACGACGTGGGCGGGGCACGACGCGGCTTATGTGGGCGATGCCCGTCTGGTCGTGATAACCGCCGCCGTGCCCGCCGCTAATGTCGAAGTCGCCGCCGCCCGCGCGCGCGGCATCCCGGTGATCAAACGCGCCGCGCTGCTCGGCTCGCTCGCGAATGCGCGCCGGTGCATCGCCGTCGCGGGGACGCACGGCAAGAGCACGACGAGCGGCATGGTCGCGTACATCCTCAGCCGGCAGGGGGTCGATCCGCTCTTCGTCATCGGCGCGGAGGTGCGCGATCTTGGCACGAGCGCGCGGGATGGTTCCGGCCCGCTCGCCGTCGTTGAGGCGGACGAATACGACTACTCGTTCCTCCAACTGACGCCGGACGTCGCGGTGATAACGAATGTCGAGTACGACCACCCGGACATCTTCCCCGATGCCGCGATCTACACTGCGGCATTCAACCAGTTCGTCGGGCAAACGCGGCGCGGTGGCACGATCATCCTGGGCGCGGACGATCCCGGCTGCGCGTCGCTCGCCGCGTCGGAGGGCGATGATCTGCACATTGAGACCGTCGGCACGTTGCCGACCGCCGATTGGTCCATCACGCTCGGTACGGATGGTATGGTGACGCTGGCCCATCTGGGCGAGGCCGTTGGCACGGCATCGCTTGCGGTCGCGGGGGAGCACAATGCGCGGAACGCGGCGATGGCGGTTGCCGCCTGCGCCGCCGTTGGCATCGACCCCGCTGTGGCCTTACGAACGGTTGCGACCTATCGCGGTGTCGGGCGGCGGTTCGAGGTGATTGGCGACGCATCCAGCGTCACGGTCGTCGATGATTACGCGCATCACCCGACGGAAGTCCGCGCGACGCTCGCGGCGGCACGATTGCGGTTTCCGGGTCGCCGACTGATCGCCGTCTTCCAGCCCCACACCTTCAGCCGCACGGTGCGCTTCGTGCCCGAGTTCGCGGCGGCGCTTGACGGGGCGGATGTCGCCCTCGTCACCGACATCTACGCGGCGCGCGAGCCGGACCGTGGCACCGTCCATGCCCGCGACATTGTGCGGCGGATGGCTGCGGGGCGCGGTGACTACACCGGTAGCCTCGATGCGACGGTTGATGCACTCGCGCTGCGGGTGCGGGCGGGTGATGTCGTGCTAACGCTCGGCGCGGGGGACATCACCGGCGTCGGGCCGGATTTGTTGCGGCGGCTGGCCGCGCGTGAGGCCGGAGCATGACGGCGATGGTGCAACGGACGGACACCACAGCGCTGAGACGCGATGAACCGCTCCGTCGTCACACGACGCTCCATGCCGGTGGCCCCGCCGATTGGTTCGTCAAGATCGGCGCGGCAGACGGTGATGAACCGCTGCGGCGCGCATTACAGCGAGCGTCGTCCGAGCGCCTGTCGATCACGGTGATTGGGGGCGGCAGCAACGTCCTCGCGGCGGACGCGGGTGTTGACGGCCTCGTGATAAAGATGCTCACGCCGCGCCCGACGCTCGCGATTGATCGGAGCGACCCGGACGCGCCGGTCGTCACGGGCCACGCGGGGATGCTGATGTCCGGCTTCGCGGAGCGATGCGGCGCGCAGGGCCTCGCGGGGCTTGCGTGGGCGGTCGGGCTGCCCGGCACGCTCGGCGGCGCAGTCGTCAACAACGCGGGCGCGCACGGCACTGAGATGAGCGCGTCGTTCCTCGACGGGACGCTTGTTCAGTATGACGGGAGCGTGCGGACGGTGACGGCGGCGGACCTCGCCTATCGCTACCGCCACAGCGCGATCAAGGACGGCGCGCTGCCCGGCGTATTGACGACGGTTCGCGTCCGGTTGTTGCCGGGCGACCCCGAGGAACTGCGCGCCCTCGCGGTCGCGTACCACGACTGGCGGAAGACGGCGCAGCCGCAGGCGGCCTCCGCCGGGTCGATGTTCCAGAATCCGCCCGGCGACGCGGCGGGGCGGCTGATCGAGGCGTGCGGATTGAAGGGGTTCACCATCGGGCAGGCGCAGGTCTCGCCGGTGCACGCGAACTTCATCGTCAATCTCGGCAAGGCGACGGCGGCGGAGATTGTCGCGGTCGGTGACCATTGCCAGGTGTGCGTTCGTGAGCGGTTCGGCGCGGACTTGCAGTACGAGGTGCAGCGGATCGGGCGGTGGCAGCCGCAGGATGAGGGTGTGCGATGACGAGTGAAGGACGAGCGCGCGGGGCGCGAAGACTCCGTGTGGGCGTGCTCTTTGGTGGTCAGTCGAGCGAGCATGCGGTCTCGCTCGCGTCCGCGCAGTCGGTGATCGCCGCGCTCGACCCGGATGCGTACGAGGTCGTGCCCATCGGCATCACGCGGCAGGGGCAATGGCTCACCGGCGGCGACCCGATGCGCGATCTGCTCGCGGCGGGCGGCCAACTGACCGCGACGCCGCCGAATACGAGCGCGGTCGTGCCGGTCGCGCAGCAGGCGGTCGTCCCGGCGGGGCCGGAGGGGGCGGCGCGGGAGTTGCACCGGCTCGATGTTATCTTCCCCGTGCTGCATGGCCCGCTGGGTGAGGACGGCACGGTGCAGGGCTTCCTCGAACTCGCGGACATCGCCTATGTCGGCTCCGGCGTGCGCGGCTCGGCGGTGGGAATGGACAAGGCGATGATGAAGGCGCTTTTCCGGGACGCGGGCCTGCCCGTGCCGCGCACGGAACTCGTCCGCGAGCATGACTGGATGCGTCACCCCGACGCGGTGCACCAGCGGTTGATCGCGGCGTTGGGGCTGCCCTGCTTCGTCAAGCCGTCCAACATGGGTTCGAGCGTCGGCGTCTCGAAGGCGACGACCGCCGATGATCTGCCGGGCGCGCTCGCCGAAGCATTCCGGCACGACGACCGGGTTGTCGTTGAGGAGGCGATTCGGGGCCGGGAGGTGGAGTGCAGCGTCCTCGGCAACGAGACACCGGAGGCGTCGGCGGTCGGGGAAATTCTCGTGCAGGGGCACGATTTCTACGACTATGAGGCGAAGTATACCGACCCCGGTACGCGCCTTCGTATCCCGGCGGAGCTGCCACCGCACATCGCGGACGCGGTGCGCGCGGCGGCGGTGCGCGCGTTCCGGGCCATCGACGCGGCGGGGCTGGCGCGAGTGGACTTCTTCTACGACGAGGAGGGCGACCGCATCCTCGTCAATGAGATCAACACGATGCCCGGTTTCACCGCGACGAGCATGTACGCGATGATGTGGCAGGCGGTCGGCGTCTCGTACGGTGAACTCGTTGACCGGCTGATCGCGCTCGCCATTGAGCGGCACGACCGGCGACGCCGCCGACGCGGGGAGGCGTAGCGATGGCCCGTGGCGTCACCGCAAAGCGCGTCACGCAGGCGTGCGTGCACACCCTCCGCTGGATGGTTGTCATGCTCCGCAACGGTCGGCTGCCCGCCGGGATCGGCGCGGTCGGCCTCGCGGCGGCGCTCGCGTACGTCGTGACGGACGCGCAGTTCGCGGTGGATCGTGTCGTCATCACCGGTGTGGCGGCGCTGCCCGGATCGACCGTGGCGGAGGCGACGAACGCGCTTGGGCAGAGCGTTTTTCGCGTCGATGTCAACGATGTTGCCCGTCGGGTCGCGGCGCTGCCCGCCGTGCGGCACGTCGATGTGGCGGTGCAAGCGCCCGACACGCTCGTGATCCGCCTCGAAGAGCGGCAACCGGTGATCGTTTGGGAAACGCCGGATCAGTCGTTCCTGATCGACGAGTCGGGCGTCGTCCTCGCGGCGGCGGACCCGGCGACAGCGAGCGCGCTCCCGCGATTGCGCGCGCTGGCGGGTGTGCCCGTGCCCATCGTCGGCGGCTCCGTGGATGTGATGCCGATTCGCGCCACCCAGGCGCTCAACACGCGATTGCCTGCGGAAACGGGACTAACCCGCGCGGTGGTGACGCTCGATCCGGCGATTGGCTTGATCGTGCAAGCGGAGCAGTGGCGGGCGCTCGTGGGTACGGACGAACAACTCGGGCGCAAGCTTGCGGTATTAAACGTGCTAGTACGGGACCAGACATGGACGGACGCAGATGTCCGCGATCCAGAACGTCCGGTGCTCAGGAAGCGGCCCGATGATGGCCGCGCCGTGCCAGGGCGGCGCCCGTGATCGATGAGGTGAACTGACGGTGGTACTGCGACGGAGTGCGGCGCAACGTTCACGCGATGTCATCGTCGGTATCGACGCGGGCAATGTCGATGTGCGCGTCGCAATCGCGGCGATGCATGGCGACGCAGGCGACGCGCGGGATGTTGCCGCTGACGCCGTGCGGGTGCTCGGCTTCGGCGTCGCGACGGCGCAGGGAATTCGGCGGGGCGAGGTGGTCGATGCGCGACGGTTGGGCGCGGTGATCCGGGCGGCGGTGGCGCAAGCGGAGCAGGCCGCCGGTCATCGAGTGCTCGGCGCGTACTTCAGCATCCCGCTCGGTCAGTTGCACGGGGGAGCAGTGAGTCAACGATCCGGTCGTCTCCTGCTTTCGACGCCCGCCGCCGTCCGTGAGATGACGCATCGCGCCATCGAGCACGCGCCGGTCTGGCAGCGGGTGGCGGCGGTGGCGGGCGTCGAGATCGTCGGGATCGTGCCGAGTGTGCTGGCCGCGAGCGCGGCGGTCATGCCGCCGGATGCGAGTGCGTCGGGGGTCGTCGTCGAATGCGGCGCGGAGCATACCAGCGTTGCGATCTTCGTGGGTGGTTCACCGGTGAGTTTGGGCGTGATCCCCGTCGGCGGGGATCATATCACGCGCGATCTCGCGGCGATCCTGAACATCACTCCGATGGAAGCGGAGCGGCTCAAGTTCGAGGTCGCGAATGTGCGGGCGAACATCTCGGAAATCGAGGTGCTCGTGCAGGGTGCGGACGGCAACCGCACCTCGGTCTCCGTCGCGCTGATCGCCGCGATCATCACCGCCCGCGTCGATCAGATTTTGCGCCATGTCAATGAGATGGTGCGCCCGGCGCTGGCGAGTTCATCTGTGCGTGACCGTCGTACCGGCCTCGGTGGGGCGGTCGGTGAGGTGGTCATCTGCGGCGGGGGGGCGACGCTCTCCGGCATGGCGCAGATGACGCGCACCGCGCTCGCCATGCCCGTGCGGATCGCGGGCGCGTGGGGCGTTTCCGGGCCTGCGGCGGTGCAATCGCCGGCGTACGCGCCCGTGCTCGGACTGCTCCGCTGGCGCATGTCGGTCGATGCAACGAGTGAAATGGTGCGTTCCGGGCGGCGCGTCGCGGCGGTTGGCGCGCAGCCGCGCAATAGCGATCCGATAGGAGTAAATATGAAATTGGGGCAAAACAGGTGGCAAGCCTGGTTGCGTGAGTTCCTTCCGTGAGCGATACTGCACGGATAACGGGGGAGATGGGCACAGGCTTCTGTGGGTGCGGGAGATCGACCCTCATCGCGTGGTTTGGCGAAGGGGAAGGACGAGGGCATGTTTGAATCTCACGTCGCGTATGGCGGCGAGAATTTTGCCCAGATTAAGGTCATCGGGGTTGGCGGCGGTGGGAGCAATGCCGTGAACCGCATGATCGAGGCGAAACTTCATGGTGTGGAGTTTGTCGCCGTCAACACGGATGCGCAGGCGTTGCTGCACTCGCAGGCGTCGTTCTGCCTCCGCATCGGCGACAAACTGACCAAGGGCCTCGGCGCGGGCGGGAACCCGCAGATCGGCGCGAAGGCGGCGGAAGAGACGCGCGAGGCGATCTACGACGTGCTCAAGGGCGCGGACATGGTCTTCATCACCGCCGGTATGGGTGGTGGTACCGGCACGGGCGCGTCCCCGGTGATCGCGGAGATCGCGCGCGAGGTGAGCGCGCTGACGGTCGGCGTCGTGACGAAGCCCTTCGATTTCGAGGGGCCGAAACGTCGCCAGAACGCGGACGAGGGCATCTCGCTCCTGAAGGAGCGCGTGGACGCCCTCATCACGATCCCGAATCAGCGGCTGCTCGCGATCGCGGACAGTAAGATGACATTCATCGATGCCTTCCGCCTCGCGGACGATGTGCTGAAGCAGGGCATCCAGGGGATCGCGGACTTAATCACACGCCCCGGTATCATCAACCTCGACTTCGCGGACGTAAAAACGATCATGTCCGGCGCGGGGTCGGCATTCATGGCAATTGGGCGTGGGACGGGCGATACCCGCGCGCAGGACGCGGCGCGGATGGCGATTGAAAGCCCGCTCCTTGAGATGAGTATTCAGGGTGCAACAGGCATCCTCTTTAACATCTCAGGCCCGAGCGACATGGGCTTGCAGGAAATCTACGAGGCCGCCGAGATCGTGCGCGAGGCGGCGGATCAGAGCGTCAACTTCATCTTCGGCGCGACGCTCGACGAGCACATGGCGTCGCAGGAAGTCGCCGTGACGCTGATCGCGACGGGGTTCGACAATGACCGGGGCCAGCGAGTGCGCCCGCTCTTCCCGCGCACCAGCCCGGAGCAGCCGCAAACGTATCGCCGCCCGACGGCACCCCCGCTCCCGCCGCAACAGCCTTATCGCCAGACAGGGAACGCACCGGGTGGTACGGGCGGTGGCACGCGGCAGCCGGACCCGCGTGAGGATGACCAGCGGCGTCAGCCGCCGACACGCGGCGGGCAGCCGGAGTCGAAGCCCGGCAGCGATGACGATGACGACTTTAATGTACCGCCGTTCGTCCATATCCTGCGTGGGCGCTAACGACGGCCTGCGGCGAGGATTTGGATGCACTGCCCCTATTGTCAGGCGCCGGACACGCGCGTGATCGATTCCCGTGAACTCGGGAACGGCGAGAGTATTCGCCGCCGCCGCGAGTGTCAGGTGTGCGGGCGACGGTTCACGACGTACGAGCGCGTCGAGGCCGTCAGCCTGTATGTCGTGAAAAAAGATGGGCGGCGCGAGGAGTACGACCCGCGCAAACTGCGGAACGCGGTGCGGATTGCCTCCACCAAACGCCCGATCAGCGAGCAGGCGATCGACACGCTGATTGGCGATGTCGAGCGCGCGCTGTTCGACCTCGGTCAGCGCGAGGTGCCGAGCACGACGATTGGTGAGATGGTCGTGGAGCGGCTCCACGACCTCGACCTCGTCGCGTACATCCGGTTCGCGTCCGTCTACCGCGATTTCGCCGATCTGGAGGAGATGCGGGCTGCGATCGACGGGCTGGTGCACGAGCGAACGAGCCGGGGCAATAGCGCGGCTCGCCGGGCGCGTCGCGAACCTACTCCGTAGCGTGGGGCAGGCTGATGAACTTTAACAACTTAAACAGGTAATGGGAGCACAGGCTAAAGCCCATGCCACCGGTGGCCGGGTGCCCTTTGGGCAGATTTAGCCTGCGTCCCCGACCAGTACCCGATTGAGTTTTTAATCTTCATAAGCCCGCCACCACCGGGAACATCGCCCAACTGCGTCAGTCCTCTGCGTATGGCAAAACAAAAACGCCCCCATTGTGGGGGCGTTTTTGTCGATGTTCGGGTTAG
>JBBSII010000054.1:0-12495 GCA_038232175.1 Thermomicrobiales bacterium | reverse complement strand
TGCTCCGCGTCAATACGTGGGAGAAGACGCAGCACGTCGGCGCGCACCGCACCACCGCGCTCGCCGGCGCGACGCCGATGCAGCAGGCCGCCGTCGCCCTCGAGATGGAGACGGTGCAGCGTGGCTAATCAGACCCTCACCCGGCCGTCCGTGCTGGCGCGGCCGAGCACCCCGTCGCGCCTCGCGCGCTTGCACGGCATTGCACACGCCCTCGTCGCTGAGCCGGTGATCGTCGCAGTGCTGATGGCGATCGCGCTGGTGGCGCAGGGCCTCAACCTGTTCCACTATCCCGCATTGACGTTCACGGACGACGAGGGCATCTATCTGTCGCAGGCGTGGGCCGCAGTGCGCGAGGGCAGTCTCTCGCCGTATACCTACGTCTACGACCACGCCCCGGTGGGGTGGTTGCAGATCGCGGCGTGGATGGGCCTCACCGGCGGGCCGCACACCTTCGGCTCGCCCGTCAACAGCGGCCGTATCCTGATGCTGCTCCTCCATCTGGCGATGGTGCCGATTCTCTATCAATTGGCGCGCAAGTTCCGCGTCAGCCCATCGCTTGCCGCGCTCGCCGTCGCACTCTTTTCGCTCTCGCCGCTCGCGCTCTTCTACCAACGACTTGTCCTGATCGACACGATCATGCTCTTCTGGGCGCTCCTGAGCATTAACCTGCTGCTGGATGGCTGGGGCCGGTTGAGCCGCGTCGTCCTGAGCGGCGCCTGCTTCGGCATCGCGATCCTTTCCAAGGAGACCGCGCTCTTCCTACTACCCGCGCTCGGCTTCATCGCATTGAAGCAGCGGCGACGGCATCAGGGGCAATTTGGGGTCGGCAGCTGGCTGCTGACGATGATTGCGGTGATCAGTTTCTATCCGCTCTTCGCGCTCCTGAAGGGCGAACTATTCCCTACCGGGCAGGCGGTGGGTTTCTCATCCGTCAATAGCTACGCGAACGCCAGCGTTTCGCTGCTCGACTCGGTCTGGGGGCAACTGCGGCGCAGCGGTGGCGGGATGTTCAATCCGCACAACCAGTTCTGGACGCTCGTGAGCATGGACTGGCTGCACCGCGATCCGATCCTCTTCATCGGCGGAGCAGCGGCATCGGTCCTCAACCTCGCGCGTGGGATCGGCTGGCGGCGCATCCGCAACCGCCAGGCGTTCGCCATGGGTCTGCTCGGCGTGCTGCCGCTCCTCTATCTGGCGCGGGGTGGGCTGGTGCTCAACTACGCGGTGCTCTTCGCTATCCCCTTCTTCTGCCTGAACATCGCGCTGCTGCTCCAGCCGCTCGCGGACCGGCTCCCCGCGCCTGCGGTCGGCATCTGCGCCCTCGTCATTCCCCTCGCGCTTCTCGCCGGGTACTGGCACGCGGGCACGTTGAAGTCGCTCTATACGCAGCAGCCGGACGCGGCGGGGCACGACGCGGTTGCGTGGATTAAGCAGAACGTGCCTACGGACAGCCTGATCATCACGCGGGACGATCTCTGGACGGACCTCCACGAATCGGGCGACGGTGGCCCCGGCTTTCCCGGCGCGCACAGCCACTGGAAGGTGGCAGCTGACCCCGCGATCCGACGCGATGTCTTCCACGATGATTGGCACGCGGTTGATTATCTCGTGATGTCGCCCGGTCTGGAGCAGGAGTTTGCCGCCTCGAACGACACGGTCGCGCTTGACGCGCTCAAGCACGCGCACATCGTCAAGCAATGGACGGCGAACGCAGGCCCGGTTGATCTCCACCCGCAGCAGATAATCACGCTGTGGAAGGTGGACAAGCCGGACAGCACCGACGCGCGTCTCCTCCAGACAAGCAATACGGGCCTAACGAACCGCTTCGAGCGCGACGGCGCGTACGTCGCGGCGGATGGCACCGTGACGTCTGAGGCGCAATCCTACGCGATGCTCCGCGCCGTTTGGTCCGACGACCGCGCCACGTTCGACCGGACCTGGGGCTGGACGAACACATACCTCACGCAGCCAGACGCGCTCTTCGCATGGCAGTGGCACGCGGGCATAGGGCAGGATACGAACAGCGCCACGGACGCGGACACGGACATCGCACTCGCGCTTCTCCTTGGGGGAAAGCGATGGAATGACCCCACGCTGATTGACGCCGGGACGCGCGTCGCGAGCGCGATCTGGGCCAACGAGGTCGCGATCATCGGCGGCGTGCCGCATGTCACGGCGGGCAACTGGGCGCCGAACGCGCCGGTTGTTGCCCTGAACCCGAGCTACTTCGCACCCTACGCCTACCGCATCTTCCACGAGGTCGATCCCGGCCATGACTGGCAGGGCGTGATTGACTCCGGCTATCAGACGCTCTTCGCCGTTTCGAGCGACCCGCTCGGCGCGCGCCAGTCGTCCGGCCTGCCGCCGGACTGGGTCGGCATAGACCGCGAGACGGGCGCGCTCGTCGCCCTGCCTTTCGCCGCGTCGGACACGACGCGCTACGGCTACGACGCTGCGCGAACGTACTGGCGCGTCGCGCTCGACCTGCGCTGGTCGGGCGATGGGCGGCCGCAAGCGTACCTTCAGCAGGCGGGCTTCCTGCGGGACGAGGTGAATCGGAAGGGCTACGCGAGCGCGGTCTACGCGCACGACGGCAGCATTATCACCGAATCGCCGAGCATGGTCAGCACGGCGGGGGCCGTCGCCGCGCTGCTGACGCTCGACCCCGCTGCCGCGAACGCGCTCTACGCCCGCGGAATTGTCGGCGCGATGGACCATGACCGCGCCGGAGTGTACTGGGACGACCCAAATGCGCTGTATACACAGGAATGGGGCTGGTTCGCGACCGCCCTCTACACCGACGCGGTGCCGGATCTCTGGCACCACCCGCCCGCGCGCTAGCGCGTCATCACAGTACGAGAATGCCCGGAGGTGAACCCAATGACGATGCAACAGCCGACACTGCGCGACGACAGCGACGAATACGATGGCCGCGAAACGGCGCAAAAGGAGCCGTGCGTGCGGATCGGAATCCCGTTGACCCCCGGTCAGCATAAGAATGTGGAGGCGGGCTAGCAAATGAGACATCACGATCGTCGGCCTTTGATCCCAATGCACACGCCAGCGGCGGCGGTCGTCATCGATGGAGATGCCATCTATCACGTCGCCACTGCGCCTCGGATTGACCGGCGCTCGAGGCGGCGGTTCGCCCTCACGCTCGTGGGCACGGTCGCGCTCATCGGCATCGTCGCCATGCTCGGGACCGGCTTTGCCAGCGCGGTGCCGACAATGGGCATCGTCACGGACCCTGATGGCACACACCGGAGCATCGCATCCGATTTGCAGGCGACCGCAAGAGCGCAGACGTTGCCAACAATCGCCCCGCCGCGCTCCGTCCTCGCACTTGACCCGAATACAGGCACGGCGGTGCAGGCACGATTCGTACAGGCGGTGGCGGCGTTGCGCACCGGCGAGATCGGCGCGACGGTGGATTTCGGCAACGGGATGCGCACCGTGACCGACGTGCGCTTTGACTTCAGCGGCGATGGGAGCGCGGCGCGCTTCGCGATCGCGCGCGTCTACAGCGGCGCGACAGGTACGCACACGCAGGAACTAATTGCGATCGGGGATCGCACCTGGCAGCGCGTGGATGGGGGGGCGTGGAGCATCGTTTCCGTGCCAGTCGCGGTGCGGGAGCAGGTGCGGACACTCCTGCCGAACGTCAATGGCGCGATGGACTTCAGCTCCAACGGGCAGAACATGAATACCGTATACCGCTGGTCCGACACGGACCGCAATGCGGATGTGACTCTCACCGTTGATAGCGCCACCGGCATTCCTCGGCAGCTCCAACAGGTGACGCATTCTACCGACGTGACCCTCGCCGTCAATTACACCAGCTGGAATACGGCGGTTGACATCCGCGCGCCAATGTAATCGGTTCTGAGAATAGGGCGCTCTCAGAACACCCAATCTTTTGCCCATGAATCTCAGCTTCTGGAAGGAGCAAGTGATGAACAGGAACAAGTACCTTCTCTCTCTCTTCGTCCTCGCAATCGGATTGTTCGCGTCGGCGACCTCGGCCGCCATGCCGGTCGCGGCGGCCACTCAGGACAGCGAGGTCCGCGCCATCCACGCTTCGCCGGACACCCCGGCCGTGGATATCTACCTTGACGCCACGAAGATCGTGCCCGCGCTGGGGTTCGGCGGAGCCAGCGCGTATCTGCCGGTGGCGGTCGGCACGCACGACATCCGTGTCTTCGCGGCGGGCGCGAACCCAACGGTCGACAAGCCGTTCATCGCCGCGCCCGGCACGCCCATTCCCGCAGGGGCGCGGTTGAGCATCGTCGCGGCGGGGATGTTCGCGAGCGTTCGCGTCGTGACAGTGAACGACACCTTCGCACCACCACCGTCGGGTCGCGCGAAGTTGCGGCTCGTCAACGTGGGTGCGGACACCCCCTCGGTTGACCTCGCGGCGGGCGGTACGGTGCTCTTCTCGCACGCGACGTTCGGCACGATCACGCCGTACCAAGAGGTGGCCGCGCAGCCCGCGACGCTCGATGTGCGCCCGGCGGGTGAGACGAAGCCGCTCGTCACGACGACCGTCCGGCCCGAGGCCGGATCAAATTCCTCCGTCTATCTGATGAGCCTCGGTGTCGTCAAGACGTTCGTGGACACGACCGCCGCGACGGCGACCGTGAGCGACACGAACGCCCCGGGCACCACGAACGCGGCGGTCGCCGCGAAGCCGGTCCCAACCAGCGCTCCGGTCCCACTCGCGGCTGGTGCGTCCCCGAACACGACCGTCATGCTGGGCACGACCGGACATCGCACCGACCCCCGCGATACGCTCGCCATCGCACTCTTGCTGATGTCTCTCGTTGCAATCAGTGCCGGGTTCGTATTGCGGCAGCGGGCAAGGAGCACCTAACTCCTCAGCCTCCAGCCCTCTCAGGGGAGGGCTAGAGGGAGGAAGGTCTGTGCCACCGCTCCGGTTCATAAGGAGAAAGTATATTGAAGCAGTACGATTTGCATCGCGCGGCACCGACGATGACGTGGGACGGGGCGAAGGCGCTCCCCGCGCCGCGCCGCGCCACACTCGCCCGGCGCGATACGACGAGGGGCGAGATCCCGCCCGCCGCGCCGCTGCTGGCGCTGACGCTCGGCGCGTTCCTCGTGCGGGCAATGCTTGTTGGCACGCAGGGCGCATACATGGATGAGGGGACGTACGCCATCACCGGGCGCCTGCTCATCCGCGAGCACCGATCCTACCTTCAGGTGTTGAACTGGGCCTACGGATCGTACCTGTGGCCCCTGATGGCGGGGGCGGCCGATATGGCCGGCGGCCTGACCGCCGTGCGGCTCACGAGTTCGGCACTCGGCGCAGTCGCCGTTCTGGGGACCGCGCTGTTCGCCTACTACCTCGCGCCGCCGCGCCTGACGCAGCCGCAACGGCTCTCCATCGCCCTGATCGCGGGGGCGGTGATGGCCCTTTTCCCGACGGCGATCGGCGTCGGGCGGTTCGCCACGTACGACCCACCCGCCGCAGCCGGCTTCATGCTCTCCGTCGGGCTGCTCGCCGGTGTCCGGCGGACGGGACGCAAGACGTGGCTGATTGCCGCCGCCGCCCTGATCTTCTTCGCCTTCCTTTCCAAGTACGTCGTCGCGATCTACCTCCCGCCGATCTGCCTCTACCTCATGCTCTCCGCCCGGAGCTTTCGCACCTTCGCGCGCAATATCCTCTGCTTCGTCGCGCCCCTCAGCGCGGCATGCGCGGCGTACTTCTTCATCTTCCACAGCGAATTGCTCGCCCTGCTGGACTATTCCAGCAAGTTCACGGACCTAAAGAGCGACACGCCGATGCGCGAGTACGTCACGCAGCGCCCCGAACTCTACATCCTCGGCGCCATCGCGCTGCTCGCATGGCGGAAGGTTGGCTGGCCGGAGCGGGTTATCTCCTTCGGCGGCGTGGGGGTGATCGCCGCCTTCCACGCGGCTACGCGGCCCGATTACGACTGGTGGAAGCACTCGATCTACGCGATCTACTTCCTCGCGCCACTCGCCGCGATCGCGGTCGCGCCGCTCTTTTCCGCTGCCGCCACTGCGGCATCGAGCGCATGGTCACGCACTGGCCCGGTGCGCGGTACGCTCATGCTGCTCGCAATCGCGGCCTTCATCCCGATGGCGGGGTACGGCATCATGCGGGGGATGGATCGCCTCACGGCACGCCCCGATGTCGGCCACATCGAGCGGATCGCGTCGCTCGTCGCCGTTGCCCTCGCTCTCCTCATCCTTCTGTTCATGCCGCTCGTGGACATCCTGCGGGAGCGGCGGGGCGCGACGGCACGGCTCTCGTGGCGGGCGGTCGGCATCGTGCTCGTCCTCGGCATACTCCTCCCGATCGCGACCGCCACGACACAGGCGCACGCGGACGCCCTCGTCACCTTCTACCCGGACCTCTCCCAAGCCGCCCCCGCCATCCGCGCGCAGACGGAGGGCGCGCGGATCGTTCTGGCGGACGACACGGCCGTCCGGTACTACCTTCTGTCGCAGCGGGAGCCGGAGCGCGTCATCGATCCCTTCGCCTTCAACTACCGTGGCGCGGATGACATGGAGGCATACCGCCGCGCGATCACGGACCGCTACTTCGACGCGATCGTCCTCGATGGTGGCATCGGCCCGGTCGGTCAGCGCATCCGCAAGGAACTGAGCGGCCTGATTGGGGAGAATTATGACCGCGTCTACAGCGCCACCGAGCGGCACGGCTTCCAGATCGAGGTCTACCACGCGCGTACGGCGGTAGCCGAGTCGAATCGTCCAGTTCCCCCAGGTGCCGCAGTCTACCGCTTCGATAACGGCGTCGCTGGCTGGGGCACTCATAATGAGAATGGCAGCCTCCAGCCCGGCCTCGGCGCGACGACCACCACCGAGCAGCAATGGAGCAACCTGCCCGCCCTCACGTTGAATCCGACAAGCAAGTCGCCGTTGGTCAGCGTGAGATACATTGGCCATGCGTCGCAGGTGCGCGCCCAAGTCTACGTCGTCGGCGCCGATCCGACCGCCCCGCAGGTGCAGATCGGCATGGTCGGCTTCGACGCGAATTGGAACTGGCACGACGACGGCTTCAAGAACGAGGTCACGACGGGGCGGTGGGTAGAAATCGTCTGGAACGTCACGAATGTCGCGTCGTTCAATGAACTCGGCCTCCAGGTCATCCCCGACACCGTGCAGACGCTCTACGTTGGACGGGTGGAAATCGACCCGTAGGGGGTTGAGTCTGTATCGATAGGTGGGATGCGGCACCCAGATGAAAGGAATGTTTCGACAATGAAGCGCTTTTTCCCCCTTCCCTTCGCGATCCTGCTGCTGATGGCGGCCTTCGGGAGCACGACCGTCAACGCGGACGATGCCGTGGCACCTGCGGACACGGCGTGCGCGCCGTCGCCTCTCGACGCGGCGACAGACTTTAACCTCTTCGTGCTCGGCGACCTGACACAATCCGGCTCCGATACCGGCGGCCGCATCGCGGTCGGCGGACGCGCGATGCTGACCAACTACAGCATCGGCGCGGCGATCCCTCACGGGTCGAACGACGTGCTGGTCGTCGGCGGGGACCTCGCATTTAACGGCGGCTCCGTGAACGGCAACGCACTCGTCGGTGGGCAAACCGCGCTGACCGGTGTCACCTTCGCCAGTGGCAGCACCACCCGCCACGGCGCGACGCTCGACTTCGGCGCGGAGCGCGCGCGCCTCACGAATACTGCGGCGGCGTACGCGGCGCTGCCCGTAAACGGCACGACAACGTTCCAGTACGGCGTGCTCACGCTCATGGGAACGGACGCGACGCGCGAGGTCTTCACCGTGGCGGGCGACGACCTCAACACCGCAAACAGCCTCGATATCCGCGTGCCCAGCGGGGCGACGGCGCTCGTGAACGTCACCGGCACGACGATCCGCATGACGAACATGGGCATCGGTCTCGGCGGGACGGATCGGGGCCATGTACTGTACAACTTCCCCGACGCGACGAGCCTGACGCTCTCCGGCATCGGCGTGGACGGCAGTATCCTCGCCCCGCGTGCGGACCTCTCCTTCCCGAACGGCGTCATCACCGGGACGCTCGTCGTCGCCTCGCTGAGCGGACCAGGCCAAGCGAACCCCGCGCCGTTCACCGGCTGCCTGCCACCAGCGGGCGGCCCGCCGGTGGCATGTCAGCCGCTCGAAGCAAGCCTCTCCGTCACGACCGGCGCGACGAAGAACGATGTCGTCCTCACGAGTGGCCCGTCGGCCCGCCGAAACGGCCTGCCGATCGGCTCGACCGTCTATTATCGTGTCGTGGATCCAACCACCGGCAGGGCCCTCAGCGACACCCGGAGCACGACGGTTGCGCGGTCACCCGCCGGCTTCGGCACGATCAACGTCCCGCTCGCGCCCTTCGGCGTCACCACTGCCCCGAACGGTACGTACCTCGTCCAAGTCAGCGCGAGCCCAAACTTCCCCATGCTGGCAGACCCGTCGTATCCGCCGAATACCTGCACCCTCCAGACGACGTTCCATCTTTCGTAACGAGCCGAGAATGAACAACCGAACCCGGGCGCACGGTCGTGCGTCCCTGCCAACAGACCAATCACTGAGGGAGATCCAACATGGTCAGAGCGGCGCAGCATATCAGCTGCATTCCGCGTCCCATTCGATTCGGCGTTGTCGGCGGCACATGCGCCACTCTGCAATTGGGGGCCCTGTTCGCGCTCGTCCATCTTGGCATGGCGTATTATGTGGCAAACATCATCGCGTTCCTCGTCGCGACGCAGGTAAATGCCATTTTGAGCCACTACATCACCTGGCACGACCGGCGGCACACGCACGCCGTCGCGCGGGCGATGATCCGGCGCATCGTCTCGTTCAATGTGATGGCCCTGACGACATTGGTCATCAACGAGGCGGTCTTCGTCGCGATCCTCCCGTACGTCAATTATCTCATCGCGGGCGCCGCCGGCATTGTCGCGGGTGCGGGGGTCAACTACGTGGTCAGTAGCATGATTATCTTCCGTCATCCGCGCCGCTTGTTGCCGAATCAGTGAGGAGTCTACATGCGTTCTCGCGGTATGGTCGCGATCTATTTGGTGCTGTCGCCCGTGATTGGCCGACGGCAGCATGGTTCGGAGGGATCCAGTGAAGCAAACACCGGCACAGCACACTCCTGACCGCACGCTCGTCGAAATCATCCTGCCCGTGCTTAACGAGCAGGTCGCGCTCGAATGCAGCATCGCGACTCTCATTGGCTATTTAGGGCATTCATTCCCGTATCGCTGGCGAGTCACGATTGTCGATAATGGCTCCGAGGATGGCACCTGGGAGATCGCCCAACGCCTGATGCGCACGCACGACAACGTCGATGCCCTCCGGCTGGCGCAGCGAGGGCGCGGACGGGCTTTGCGCGCGGCGTGGCTCAGAAGCGATGCAGACATCGTCGCCTACATGGACATCGACCTTTCGACAGGGCTCGAATCCTTCCTGCCACTCGTCGCGCCGCTGATCGCCGGCCAGAACTGCATTGCCACGGGATCCCGGCTCCTGCCGGGGGCGAAGGTCACGCGCGGGACGAGAAGAGAAATCATCTCCCGCGGCTACAACTTCCTCATCCATCTCGTGGTGCCGCACCATTTTTCTGATGCCCAATGCGGCTTCAAGGCCATCCGTGGTGAAACGGCGCGAGAACTCGTCCCCCTCGTGGAGGACAACCACTGGTTCTTCGACACCGAACTGCTCCTGCGCGCGGAGGAACGAAACTATCGCATCCACGAGGTACCTGTCCGCTGGATTGAGGACACCGACTCGCGCGTGCATGTCGCGCGCACGGCGTGGTTGGACATGAAGGGTCTGATGCGCGTGCGTGCTGAGCGCTGGCAGCGGCGGTTGGAGGGGGGAGTGGCGAAGCGGAAATTAGCGTACGCTAAGCACTAGATGGTAGCGCGTTGTCGGCGCGCGATGGGCGGTGGACTGTCAATCTGAGGTGTACCTTCGGAGTCATGTGCCCAGCAATACACACCATCATTTCTCGGGCAGCATGATTCCGATATTGTAGGCTACAACACGTAGCGCAGCTTGCGCAATGCGAGCCGCAGCCGCCCCTTGACCGTCCCGAGCGGGACAGGCAAGTATCCGGCGATTTCCGTGTGACTCAAGCCCCCGTCGTAGCACAGCGCGATCACCTGCCGCTGTGTGGGCGGCAACGTCGCGAGCGCCCGCAGCATCCGATCCCGCTCGAGGATGGCATTCACCGTCGCCCAGGTATCGTCCGATGCCACGCGGCGGCTGCCCGCGATCAGCGGCACGTCCATCCCCGCCTTGGCCCGCGTGCGGATCAGCAGGTCGATGGCGCGATGATGCACACTGGCCAGCAACCACTCGCGCACCGTCCCCCGCCGGGGAGCGTAGGTGTGCGCTCGACACCACACGTTGAGGAACGTCTCCTGCACGACATCCTCCGCCGCGCCGCGCTCGGCGAGCAGGTGATAGGCGTGGCGGTAGACACGGGCAGCATAGCGATCGTAGAGGAGAACGATCCCGCGTGGATCGCCCTCCACCACCCAGGCGAGGAGCGCCGCATCGTCCGGAGGCAAGCGGCAACATGCCTCGGGTGTTAGTCGCTGTTCGATTGCGGACAAGCAAGCTTCGCGCATGGAGAAAAAAACCCTGCTTCCGTGAATGTCGGCGTCCTCTCCGCCGTCGATGCGGGTCATGTGCAGGAGCGCATCTGCGGAGCGCCGATCATCCACCGCACGATTGGTGGAGTTCATCATACCTGCCGGCCAAATACCTGCCGGCCAATCAGCCGGGTGCGTATCGTGCCGAAGAGCAGGATCGCCACGGCCACCGCCCGCAGGTCGTAGTTCATCGCGATCGGCCATGCCGGTGAGCTAGGGAGCCACCAGGTGAGATACACCAACCCCGCACTGCCGACGACGAGGCTGACGGGCAGCAGCATCCGGCGACTGACGAGCGGGAGCGTGCCGAGGAGCAGGAGCATATACCATGGCTGCACGGGCGACGCGAGGGCGAGCAATACGATGAACAGGAGCGCGATGCGGTCCGCGATGTCCCGCGCAGAGTGCGGCGGACGGATGGTACACCACAGGGCGACCCCTGCCATCACCCCCACGATGCCGATCTGGTAGGCGAGGGTGGCCGCCGCCGATATGCCAATATTCGTGTCGTTGGTGACGTGGCGCACCGCCCAGAGAGACTGCTTGAGCAGGTAATACCGAGTGCCGGTGGCGATGCCCTCCTCGGCGACGTAGCCGCCGAGATAGCCGAGGACGTGCGACCGGACGCCGAGAAACGGCAGATACGCCAGCACGACGAACCCGCAGAGCACGCCGCAGAACGCCGCGAACGCGCGTCGCGAGCGGGCGAGCAGCGCCGGGAGGGCGACGAGAGCGTAGAACTTCACGAGCGCTGCGCCTGCGAGGAACGCGCCCGCCCTGCCGAATCGACCCGAGATTCGCGCCCACACTGCCAGCGCGACGAGCAACACGGCGAGGATATCGAGGTGACCACTGTGCCCGACTTCGAGGGCGAGGAGCGGATGCCAGGCGTAGAGGACGACGCGCTCTGGACGCGCACCGACCGCGCGCAGGAGCATCGCCAGCGCGGCGCACGCCGCGAGGTCGCATACCGTCAGGACGAGCTTCGTCCACGACACGCTGTCGGGATGGGCGGCGTAGATGGCGCGGAAAAATGCCTGGGCGACGGGCGGATAGATTGTCCGCACGGGCTTGCGGTTGATGCCGGGGTAGATCGCGTCGTCGCGGAAGCGGGCGAGTTCGGGTGCATCGGGCGGGTAGGCGTACGGGTTGATGCCCGCCGACTGGATGCGTCCGTCCCACACGTACCGATAGATGTCATCAGAAATGGTCGGCACGGCGGGCACGAGGAGGAGCCGCATCGCCGCCGCGACGGCGAAGATCGCGATCAGCGTCGGGCGGGCGGGCGGTTGGCGACGGAGCACCCAGACCGCTGCCAGCGCGTAGAGGACGAGTTCGGCGATGAAAATCGCACCGAAGGCGGCGGGGTGATTGGGCACGAACGACCACCGTGCGATCTGCCACGAACCGGCCACCAGCCCCATACCGAGCAGGACGAGGACGGCGAGGTCGAAAGCGGGTCGTGCTCCGACACGTCCGGTCGCCATCCCTGCCGCCTCTGCTCTCGCGTCGGCACACCGGCCTGTCCGGTCGGTCCGGCGATCTCTCGAGGGGGCAGTGGCGTCAGGCATATTCAGGTCGGCAGATGCATCTCTCACGGCATCGCCGCGAGGAAGATGCCGCCCAGGGCGATCCGCAGCAGCGCGACGCTGTGACGCACCAGCCAGCGGTGCAGGCGCACGTCCACCCGGTCCCAGATCGCATACAGTCGTCGCGTGTCACACCCCTCCGTAGCCGTACCAAATGGTCGGCTATCCAGGGATACGTAATCGGAGGCCTTCCGTCTCACTGGAATGGCAGAGGTTGTAGCGCGTCCCCAAGTTTGCGCAATGCCAGGCGCATCCGCCCC
>JBBSII010000053.1:0-12532 GCA_038232175.1 Thermomicrobiales bacterium | reverse complement strand
GCCGGACGCCGCGTTGATCGTCGCGGACGGCGCAAGCAGGGATGCGACAGCGCGGGAGGCGATGCCGCACGCGCGCGTCGTCACGGGGAACGGGTCGCTCGGCGCGAATCAGAACCTCGCGGCGGCGGCGGCAACGGCGGACGTGCTGCTCTTTGTCCATGCGGACACGCACCTCGCGGATGTCGGCATCGTCCAACGCACGATGGCGGATCTGACGGTCGTCGGGGGCGCGTACCGCCTCCGCTTCGACGACGACGCACGGGTTTACGGGATGATGGTGCGGCGCGCGGATCAGCGCTCCCTCGCGGGGGCGTACACCGGCGATCAGGGCATCTTCGTGCGGCGGTCAGTGTTCGAGGCGCTCGGCGGTTTCCCGACGTGGCCGCTGATGGAGGATGTCGCCCTCTCGGAGCGGATGCGCGACGCCGGGCGGGTCGTTCTGCTCGATGCCGAGGCGGTGACTTCCACGCGGCGGCACAAGGCGCAGGGGCCGTACCGCTTGATTGGGCGAGTGATGCTCATTCGGCTGCTGTACCGCTGCGGCGCGTCGCCGCAATTCCTCGCGCGGCTGTGGCGGCGTGGCGGGGATGTTGTGCCCGACCGTCTGCCGAAAGTGGCGCCCGTGATGCGGGAGCGGGAGGTTTGACGCGGACTGCCCTACCCCCCGTGCTGCCCAGAGGGCGCCTGTTTCCCCACGGGGGTTCAGGGGCGGAGAGTTTGTGAAAAGACGCGAACGGCTTGCGCCGCGTGCCAGCGATCACCCCAGCTGACGGCCATGATCTCCGGCAATCGCCACGGGAGGCGGCGCAGGGCGGCACGCGCTTCCGGCACCCCGAAGACAAAGCGCGAGGTGGTCAAGCGCGGCATCGACCATCCTCTCGCCGCCATCCTCGCCCTCGCCGTCACCGCCTTGCTCGCGAACCGTCTCTCCGTGCTCGCCATTGCCCAGTGGGGGGAGCACCAATCGCCCGCTCGCCGACGCCCGCACCGCTGGCTACTGCCGACTCTCGTCCTGCTATACTGCCCTCAGTCCACACAAAGGGGGAAGCGGCATGGTTACGATTCATCTGCGGCTCCGGACATTGGTCTACTTTGGGTTGGTCGCGTTCGCGGCGTACCTGATTATCACGAAACTCTTCGATGTTGTGCTGCTCATCCTCGTCAGCCTGATCTTCCTTGCCACGCTTGAGCCGGTGGTGGAGAAGATGGAACGCTCCGGCCTACCGCGCGGCATCGCGATCCTGGTGGTGATGCTGATTCTCGCGCTCGCGGTCGCGGCGGTCGGCTTTCTCGTTGTGCCACCGCTGATCTCGCAGGTGACGGATTTCCTCTCCGGTCTGCCGGACCTCGCGAACAAGGTGCGGGACCTGTTGCAGCAACACGGCCTCGGCAACACCTTCAGCCAACAACTCGATCAGATCTCCGTCCCGTCGAACCTCGCCAGTTACGTGCTCAGCACCAGCTCGGCGGTGGCCAGCTTCCTCGCGACCGCCGGGACGATCCTCATCATCTCGACGTATCTGATCCTCGACGCGCGCCGCCTCGACGGGGCGCTCTACACGCGCCTCCCGCACAAGTACCACCACCACGCGCGGTACATCCTCGCGAACCTGCAGGAGGTCGTCGGCGGCTACATCCGGGGGCAGATCACGATGTCCACGCTCATTGGGGTCTTCACCTTCGTCATGCTGCTCGTGCTGCGGGTGCCGAACCCGCTCCCCCTGGCGCTCGTCGCGGCGATCGGTGATATTGTGCCGGTTATCGGCATCTTCGTCATCCTTCTGCCAATCGTGCTGACCGCGCTCACCGTCTCCGTGCCGACGGCGATCATCGTGATCGTGCTGATGAGCATCTACATCTGGCTGGAGAACAACGTCCTCTTCCCGAATGTCTACGGGAAGGCGCTCTCGCTGCCGCCGCTCGCCGTCTTCCTCGCGGTGATCATCGGCGGGAAATTACTCGGCTTCGTCGGCGCCATCCTCTCGCTGCCGATTGCCTCCGCGCTCGTCGTCATCGTCTCGTACATGTGGGATGTTCACACCGGGCGCGTACCGATGGAAATTGAAGAGGACGAATCGTCCCAGGCCGTCGTGGACAAGGCGGAACAGACAAATGCGACCGTCGCCTCCACCCTCACTTAAGCGTGGTGGAGAAAACGGCACGGAACCAGAACATGGAGGGCAGACAATGAGCGAGCGATGGACGGACGTGCGGGTCGCGGTGGTGCAGGCCGCGCCGGTCATCATGGATCGGGACGCGACGATCGAGAAGGTGCACCGGTTGACGCAGGAAGCGGCGGCGAATGGCGCGCGCCTCGTCCTTTTCCCGGAGGCGTTCATCCCCGCCTATCCGCGCGGTCTGAGTTTCGGCGTCGTTGTCGGCAACCGGACGGACGCGGGGCGGCGCACCTGGGCGCGGTACAACGCGAACGCGGTCGAGGCGCCGAGCGCTGCGACGGAGCACCTGGGCCGCGCCGCGCGGGAGGCGGGCGTCTACCTGGCGGTCGGCGTGATCGAGCGGGACCGGACGAGCGGCGGCACGCTCTACTGCACGCTCCTATACTTCGGCCCGGACGGACGGCTGATGGGCAAGCACCGCAAACTGAAGCCGACCGCTGGGGAGCGACTGATCTGGGGCGAGGGCGACGGCAGCACGCTGCCCGTCTTCGACACCGAAATCGGCAAGGTCGGCGGCCTGATCTGCTGGGAGAACTACATGCCGCTCGCCCGCATGGCGATGTATCGCAAGGGCGTCGAGATCTATCTCGCGCCCACCGCCGATCCGCGCGACGTGTGGCAGTCCACCATCCAGCACATCGCACTGGAGGGTCGCTGCTTCGTGCTCAGTTGCAACCAGTACACCACGAAATCGATGTATCCCGCCGATCTCGAAGGGCTGGAGGACCTCACCGACGCCCCGGAGGAACTCTGTCGGGGCGGAAGTGCGATTGTCTCGCCGCTCGGGCAGTACCTCGCCGGGCCGCTCTACGGCGCGGAGGGCATCCTGTACGCCGACCTCACGCACGACGCGATCCGCGAAGCGAAGTTCGACTTCGACGTGATCGGCCACTACGCCCGCAACGACGTCTTCTCCTTCGCCGTCAATGAAGCGCCGCAGACGAGCGCAATGGACATTCAGGACGCGAAGCCCGTTGTCGCTGCGCAAGCGGATGTGCCACTCCGCAGCCGTTGATTGCGGCATCTCTCTGTCGGCCCGACGAGCCGCGCCAGCAGGTCGGATGCCCCGGTGGGGCGGACGATCCCGTTCGCGACCGCCTCGGGCAGCGCCCGCCAACACGTTCGAGGGCGCGGGCGCGGTCGCAGAACAGTCCGTACATTCGAGTCGTCACGCCCATCCGCCTCATCGCCTCTTGACACAACAGAACAGATGTGCTAATTCTATTGTTCAGGGACGGGAGCGACATGAAGACGCTGCGGCTCACGGAGACAAAGACGTTCAGTTCGGGCGTCGTTGTCCTTGTCACCAACCCGACAAGAAAGAATAACCTCACTGAGGCACAACGAGCGAGCAGCAAGAACGCGATTCCCAAGGAGTAGACGAATGAGCACCGGAGGATTGTCCACAGCGCGGCTCCGCCGCATGCACGATGTGATGGCCGGTTATGTCGAGCGCGGCGACGTGCCCGGTATCGTCACGCTGGTCAGTCGGCGGGGCGAGGTGCATGTCGATGCGATCGGCATGAAGGCGGCGGGCGGCGGCGACCCGATGCGGCGCGACACGATCTTTCGCATCGCCTCGATGACCAAGCCGATCACGGCCGTGGCGGCGATGATCCTCGTGGAGGAATGCACGCTGCGGCTGGACGATCCGGTGGATCGGCTGCTGCCCGAACTGGCCGACCGCACGGTGCTGAAGCGGCTCGACGGGCCGCTCGACGACACCGTGCCCGCGAACCGACCGATCACCCTGCGCGACCTGCTGACCCTGCGCATGGGCTTCGGTCAGATGATGGCCCCGCCGGATGCGTATCCGATCCTGAAGGCCGCGAGCGAGCTGCAAATCGGCATGGGGCCGCCAAGCCCCGCGACGACGCCCGCGCCGGATGAGTGGCTCCGTCAGTTCGCGACGCTGCCGCTGATGCATCAGCCGGGCGAACAGTGGCTGTATAACACGGGGTCCGATGTGCTGGGCGTGCTGATCGCGCGCGCCGCAGGCCAGCCGCTTGAGGCGTTCCTGCGCGAGCGCATCTTCGCGCCGCTCGGCATGAACGACACCGGCTTCAGTGTACCCGCCGCGAAGATCGACCGACTCGCGACCGGTTACGGGACCGATCCTGAAACCGGGGCGCTCAAAGTCGTTGACGAGGCCGAGGGTGGCCAGTGGAGCCGTCCGCCCGCATTCCCGTCTGGTGCCGGGGGGCTGGTCTCGACCGTCGATGACTACCTCGCTTTCGGTCAGATGCTGCTGAACCAGGGGAAGCACGGCAGCGAGCGCCTCCTGTCGCGGCCTTCGGTCGAGACGATGACGACCGACCAGTTGACACCCGAGCAGCGGGCGTCAACCGGCATTTTCCTCGGCGAGAATCGCGGCTGGGGGTTCGGCATGTCCATCATCACGAAGCGCGACGATCTGTCAGCAGTTCCCGGACGGTTCGGCTGGGACGGCGGATTGGGCACGTCCGGGTATTCGGACCCCAAAGAGGAGATGGTCGCAATCCTGATGACCCAGCGCGCCATGGACTCGCCGAGTGCTCCGGCGCTCTATAGCGATTTCTGGACCTCGGTCTATCAGGCAATCGACGACTGAGACGGCCTCATGGCGCACCAGACTGCGGCACGTTGCCGCAACGGCCCGAGAGGATTCTGGTTTCGATGATCGAGGCGTCCTCGAAGCGCCCACGCAGAAGGCGAGGTGACTGCGATCACTACAGGATTGTCGAACACGACCGAACAGGCGCGCGCGATGGTGGACACGGTCTACCGCGCCGAGTCGCGCCGCGTCTTCGCCACCCTGATCCGCCTGCTTGGCGACTTCGACCGCGCCGAGGACGCGCTGCACGACGCCTTCCGGGCGGCGCTGGAGCAGTGGCCGCGAGACGGTGTGCCCGCGAATCCCCGGACGTGGCTCGTCTCGGCCGGTCGCTTCAAGGCCATCGACGCCCTGCGCCGCCGTGCCCGGTTCGACGCCTCGCTAGCGGCGCTCGCCGAGCAACTCGACGCCGACACTGATGTCGATTTGGGGTCGGATGATGAGGGTGTCGACGACGACCGGCTGCGGCTGATCTTCACCTGCTGCCATCCCGCCCTGCCGTCCGATGCCCGCGTCGCGCTGACGCTGCGGGAGGTCTGCGGCCTGACGACCGAAGAGATCGCGCGCGCCTTCCTCACCGTGCCGCCCACGCTGGCGCAGCGGATCGTGCGTGCCAAGGCGAAGATCCGCGACGCGCGCATCCCCTATCAGGTGCCGTCGCGGGCCGAGCTGCCGGATCGGCTGGACGCGGTGCTCCCAGTGATCTACCTCGTCTTCAACGAGGGGTACGCCGCCTCATCGGGCGGGTCGCTGACACGGCCCGATCTCTCGGGCGAGGCGATCCGCCTCGGTCGTCTGCTCGTCGAGTTGCTGCCGGAGCCGGAGGTGGTCGGCCTCCTCGCGCTGATGCTGCTGCACGAGTCGCGCCGCGCGGCGCGCACCTCGCCGGAAGGGGATCTGATCCTGCTGGAGGACCAGGACCGCGCACGCTGGAACCGGGGGCAAATCGCGGAGGGGGCGGCACTGGTGGAGCGGGCGCTGGTGTCGCGTCGGTTCGGCCCGTACACCCTCCAGGCGGCGATCGCGGCGGTGCACGCGCAGGTATCCGACCCCGCCGCGACGGACTGGGCAGAGATCGTCGGGCTGTACGACGCGCTGGCGCGGGTGGAGCCGTCGCCGGTGGTCGAACTGAACCGCGCCGTGGCGGTGGCGATGCGCGACGGCCCTGCGGCGGGCCTCGCCCTGATCGACGCTATCCTGGCGCGCGGCGATCTCGCCGACTATCACCTGGCACACGCGGCGCGGGCGGAATTGTGCCGACGGGCGGGCAGGACGGCGGACGCCCGCGCCTCCTACGAACGGGCGCTCGGCCTCGCGAACCAGGAGCCGGAGCGACGGTTCCTCGCGCAACGGCTGGCCGACCTGCCGGACTGAACAGGCGAAACACAGGCTTTTCAAACTCGGCAGCGCGGTATTGTCGATTTCGGACCCCGCCGAACGACTACTTGATGTGAACAGCCGGTTTGCCGTTTTTCAAAAGGAGGGTACCACCCATGTCGTCCATCGCCACGTCCTCACCCGTCACCGTGTCCTCGTCCGCGCAGCAGGGATTGCGTGCCACCGGCCGGGGCCGCTTCGCCCGCGTCGGCCTCGCCACGGTCGCCGCCGCGACCCTCGCCAATGTCCTCGTCTATTTCGTCGGCGGCGCGCTCGTCACCTACGACCCGCAGTTCCTCCCGCTCACGAATGTCAGCGGGGCAATCGTCTTCACGCTGCCCGCCGCCATCGTCGCGGTGCTGCTCTACGCCGCCCTGCTCCGCTTCGCCCGCCGCCCGGTGCGCACCTTCACGATCATTTCCCTCGTTGTCTTCGTCGTCACACTCATCCCGGACTTCACCTACATCCCGACACTTCCGGGCGTGACGGTTGGGCAGACCGCCGTGCTCGTCCTGATGCACATCGTCGCCGCCGCCGTGATCGTTGGGATGCTGACGAAACTCGCCCGCCCGCAGGCGCGCTGAGCGGAACACTGGCCATCGCGGGGAGGAGGCGGGTTTCCCGTCCCCTCCGACCACCACACGAGAGAGGATGTACGATGAATCTTTCCCAGAAGGTCGGCCACCGCGACGCGCGCTGGCTCGCGCTCTTCGTCCTCTGCATGGGTGACCTGATGATCGTCCTCGATTCGACGATTGTCGGCGTCGCGCTGCCCTCGATCCGCGCGGACCTCGGCTTCTCCGCGAGCGCGCTCGCGTGGGTCGTGAACGGCTACCTGCTCACCTTCGGCGGCTTCCTCCTGCTCGGCGGGCGGCTCGGCGACCTCTTCGGCCACCGGCGCGTCTTCCTTATCGGCATCGCGCTCTTCACACTCGCCTCGCTCGGCTGCGGCCTCGCACGCTCGCAGGCAACCCTCGTCGGGGCGCGCGCGGTGCAGGGGCTGGGCGGCGCGGTCGTCTCGGCGGTCGCGCTCTCGCTAGTCATGACCCTCTTCACCGCGCCGACCGAGCGGGCGAAGGCAATGGGCCTCTTCGGTTTCGTCGCCGCCGGGGGCGGCGCGCTCGGCACGCTCCTCGGCGGCGTCCTGACGGGCACGCTCGGCTGGCACGCGATCTTCCTCGTCAACCTCCCGGTCGGGGCGGCGGTGCTCGCCCTCGGCCTGCCCCTGCTCCCAGCCGGTCGCGGCGCGGACGCGGGTGGCCGCCTCGATTTCGCGGGTGCGGCCACGGTCACGGCGTCGTTGATGCTCGCGGTCTACGCGATTGTCAACGGCAACGATGCGGGCTGGCTGTCCGCCCGGACGCTCGGCCTGCTCGGCGCTGCTGCGGCGCTGCTGGCGCTCTTCCTCGGGATCGAGGCGCGGGTGCGCGCGCCGCTGGTGCCGCTCGGCCTCTTCCGGCTGCGGAATGTCTCGGCCTCCGGGATCATCGGCGTGCTGTGGGCAGCGGCGATGTTCGCCTGGTTCTTCCTCACCGCACTCTACCTCCAGCTGGTGCTCGGCTACAGCCCGCTGCAGGTCGGCCTCGCCTTCCTCCCGTCGGACCTGATCATGGGGGCGCTCTCGCTCGGCCTCTCCGCCAGGATCGTCGCGCGTTTCGGCGTCCGGTCCCCGCTGGCGGTGGCGATGCTGCTGGTCGCGGTCGGCCTCGCGCTCTTCGCGCGCGCACCGGTCGGTGGGGCCTTCGTCACCGACGTGCTGCCGAGCATGATCCTGCTCGGCGTGGGCGCGGGGATCGCGTTCAACCCGCTGCTGCTCGCGGCGATGGGCGATGTCGGGCCGGAGGAATCCGGCCTCGCCTCGGGAGTGATCAACACCGCGTTCATGATGGGCGGCGCGCTCGGCCTCGCGATCCTCGCCAGTCTCGCCGCCGCGCGCACGGGCGCGCTCCAAACATCCGGCGAGGGCACGCTCGCCGCACTGAACGGCGGCTACCACGCGGCGTTCCTCGTCGGGGCGATCTTCGCCCTCGCGGCTGCGGCGATCGGGGCCGCGCTCCTGCACCCGATCGCCGCGCCCACGGAGACGGCGGACCACGCCGCCGCCCGCGAGACCGCATCGGTCGCCGCCGGTTGCTACGACTGAGATATGGGCAAAGGTCGTGGTGGCGGGCTGAAGTCCGCCACCACCTGACGCATCGGGCGATACCCGACTGTGAGACAGGAGGAGGCACACCGTGCGGAAAGTAATCTCGCTGATGCATGTATCCCTCGATGGCTTCACTGCGGGGCCGAACGGGGAATTGGAATGGGCGATCGTCGATGAAGAAGGATACAAGGATGTCGCCGATCTGCTGACGACGGTGGACACCGCGCTCTACGGTCGCACCACCTATCAGATGATGGAGGGCTATTGGCCATCGGTGCCCGCGAACCCATCGAGCACAGCGGACGAGCTCCACCATGCACACTGGGTGGAGAATGTGGACAAAATCGTCTTCTCACGGACGCTGGATAGCGTGACGTGGAACAACACGCGGCTGGTGAAAGAGAACATCGCCGCAGAAATCGCGAAACTCAAACACCTGCCGGGCGAGGACATGATGATCTTCGGCAGCCCCAGCATCGTCCACACGCTCACGCAGCACGGCGTGATCGACGAATATCGGATCAATCTCAATCCTATTGTCCTGGGCGATGGGATACCACTGTTCAAGGACATCAAGAGCAGCATTGCTCTCGAACTCTTGCAAGCCAGGACATATCGTTCCGGGGTCGTCGGACTCCACTATCGCAAGGTATTCGGCGGCGAGCAATAACTCGCGTCGCGGGCCGATTGTCGATCCGCTTCTTCGAGGTTAGACAAGGAGCATACAGATATGACCGAACAAGCTCTCCCGCTCACCACGCTCTACGCCGGTTGGGATGGTTTTCAGCGAAGCCTGGTCGAAGTCATCGTGCCACTTTCACCCGAACAGCTCGCTCTACCCACCGCACCGCATCACTGGTCGATCGGCATGGTTGTGCAGCATATCCTCGCGAACCGCGTCTGGTGGTTCCAACTGTGGATGGGCAAAGGGGATCCCGATCTTGCCCCCATCGCGAGCTGGGGGTGGGATCAGGAGGACCGGCCCGTCGGCTCAGCAGCTGAACTGGTTGTCAAGCTTGACGCCACCTGGCAAATGATCGAGGGAGCGCTTGCGCGCTGGACTGCTGCCGATCTCGGGGACCTTGTCTCCGTTCCCCCCTCGCTCAGCGAAGAGGAACGGCAACGGTTCTCCGCACGCACGCGGCAATGGATCATCTGGCATGTGCTCGAACACGAGATTCTCCACGGTGGCGAGCTTTCCCTAGCCCTCGGCACGTATGGTCTGAAGACTATCTATGACTTCTAAAGACTATCCTTGGCTGAAGAGAATCACGCGGCGACAGATATGTCACGTACATCGTCCATCGTCGCCTTGTCGATTTCGGTCCCCGCCGAACGACTACATGGTGTCACAGCCGTTCGGCGTGAGAGTGGAGCCGGGGTTCGTACGGTCGAAAGCGCCCGGAAGTCGGCATCGAATACGATGGAGGTATGCATGTTTTCGCATCGTCACTCGATAACGGCCGAAAACACAGGAAGGAGTCACGGATGAGCGGGGTACGGGTACTGGTTGGTACGCGCAAGGGCGCGTTTATCTTGACATCGGACGGCAAGCGCAAACATTGGGACATCAGTGGGCCGCACTTCGCGGGCTGGGAGATCTACCACCTCAAGGGCTCGCCCGTGGACCCGAACCGGCTGTATGCGTCGCAGTCCAGCGGCTGGTTCGGGCAGATGATTCAGCGCTCCGACGACGGGGGCACGACGTGGGAGCCGGTGGGTAATCAGTTCGCGTACGATGGCGTCCCCGGCACGCATCAGTGGTACGATGGCACGCAGCACCCGTGGGAGTTCGCGCGCGTCTGGCATCTCGAGCCATCGCTGACCGATCCGGACACCGTCTACGCCGGGGTGGAAGACGCGGCATTGTTTCGCTCGGTAGATGGCGGGCAGACATGGCATGAGCTCTCCGGGCTGCGCGATGCCTCGGGGCACCTCTGGCAGCCCGGCGCCGGGGGGATGTGCCTGCACACGATCGTGCTCGATCCGAGCCATCCCGAGCGGATCTTCATCGCCATCTCCGCCGCAGGCGTCTTCCGCACCGACGACGCTGGCCAGACGTGGCGGCCGGTGAATCGTGGCCTGCAGTCCGAGTACATCCCCGACCCGACTGCTGATGTCGGCCACTGCGTCCACAGCATCGCGATGCATCCGTCGCGCCCGGATGTGCTGTTCATGCAGAAGCACTGGGACATTATGCGCAGCGACGATGCCGCCGAGTCGTGGCATGAAGTCAGCGGCAACCTGCCGAGCGACTTCGGCTTCCCGATCGCCGTGCACGCGCACGAGCCGGAGACGATCTACGTCGTCCCGATTACGAGTGACTCCGAGCATTACCCGCCCGATGGCAAGCTGCGCGTCTATCGCAGCCGGACGGGCGGAAACGAGTGGGAAGCGCTCACGAACGGTCTGCCGCAAAGCGACTGCTACGTCAACGTGATGCGCGACGCGATGGCGGTTGACGCGCTCGATGCGTGCGGCGTGTACTTCGGTACCACGGGCGGGCAGGTCTACGCATCGGCCAACGCCGGAGACACCTGGGCGCCCATCGTCCGGGATCTCCCGGCCGTCCTCTCCGTCGAAGTGCAGACGCTGCCATGATCCGCGTCGAGCTCCCCCCACATCTGCGCACCCTGGCGCACGTCGACGGCGAGGTGGAGATCCAGGTTGAGGGTTCGGTGACACAGCGCTCAGTCCTCGATGCACTCGAGGCCGCCTATCCGATGCTGCGCGGGACGATCCGCGACCACGTCACGCAGCAGCGCCGACCGTTCCTGCGGTTCTTTGCCTGCGCGCAGGATTTGTCCCATGAGTTGCCGGACGCCCCGCTCCCCGACGCGGTTGCGATGGGGACTGAGCCGTTCCTGGTCATGGGGGCCCTGGCCGGCGGCTAGCCCGGCGAGAATGGAGACAATCACATGAAATACATGTTGCTAATTTACGGTGATGAGCAGGCTTTGGACGCCGCCGAGCGGGAGCAGTGCTACAGGGAGTCCGCGCACCTCGCGCACGAACTGAAGGCGAGCGGGCAGTTCCTCGCCACCTCTCCACTGCACGCGACGGCGGCGGCAACCAGCGTCCGGATACGCGGCGGCAAACCGCTCGTGACCGACGGCCCGTTCGCGGAGACGCGCGAGCAACTTGGCGGATACTTCCTGATCGACGCCAAAGACCTCGACGCGGCGATCGCCATCGCCGCGCGGATCCCCGGCGCGCGCATCGGCACCGTCGAAATCCGCCCGATCATGGAGATCACGGGCCTGCCAACAGAGTAGTGCCCACAGGCCGCTGCTGTTTCGCTCTCAGCAGGGCCATCGTCGATTTCGGGCCTCGCCGTTCGACTATCTCGTGTAATGGCCGTTTCACCACGAAGAAGGAGGCGACGATGAAATACCTGTGCCTGGTCTATCACGACGAGCAGCAGATGGACGCCCTGCCCGCGAGTGCGTACAACGCCCTCGTGGGCGACACCCTCGCCTACGATGAGGAGCTCCGGCAGAGCGGCCACTTCGTCACCGCGAACGTCCTGGAATACGTCCAGACGGCGACGACCGTGCGCGCCCGCAGCGGCAGGGTCTCGATCACCGACGGCCCGTTCGCCGAGACGCGGGAGCAGCTGGGCGGGTTCGTCCTGATCGAGGCGCGGGACCTGAACGAGGCGATCCGGGTGGCGTCGCAGATGCCACCGGCGCGGCTGGGGAGCATCGAGGTGCGACCGATCAGGGATCTGACCCCCCGATAAGTGCGTCGGGGACGATGGCAGCAGATGTGCGGCGAAAACACTCAATCATCAGCATTGTGGCGCTCGATTGTGAGCGCCAGAGGAACAGAACGAAAGGGGCATGACGATGCGAAAGATCGTTGCGGGATTGTTCATCTCACTGGACGGGGTCGTGGAATCGCCGGAGAAGTGGCATTTTCCCTACTTCAACGACGAGATGGGGGCGGCGGTCGGCGCGCTGATGGCCGCATCGGACACCATGCTGCTGGGTCGGGTGACCTACCAGGGGTTCGCCGCCTTCTGGCCCAACGCAGGCGCCGACGACCCGGTCGCGGCCCAGATGAACAACACACCCAAGCTCGTCGTCTCCACCACGTTGGACACGGTGGAATGGCAGAACTCGACGCTGATCAAGGGCAACGTCGCCGAGGAACTCACCAAACTGAAGCAGCAGCCTGGCAAGGATATCGGCATCACCGGCAGCGCCACCCTCGTCCGGTCGCTGCTGCGCGACAACG
>JBBSII010000052.1:0-12662 GCA_038232175.1 Thermomicrobiales bacterium | reverse complement strand
GCCCGTGCTGCTCGTGCGCCCCGACGGGCAGGAGGACAATGGCGTTCGTCTTCAGGAGTTCGCGCGTCTCCGGCCACGACCGCTGCGCAAGGAGGATCGGTTCAGGCATTGCTTTGGTTCCTTTCTGTACCTCGATGGTGATTATACACGGCCAGCCTGCCGGAAGAAGTCGGCCGTGGCAGGTACGCAGTTAGCCGGAAAATGGTCTTGACGCTCCACGGCGGACAAACTACTGTAGTGTCAACAACAGAAGGGTATTGCAGCGGGGGCCCGGGGAGTCGGGCTGAGAGGGTGGCCGCCACGTCCGTCACCAACCGCCGAACCTGATCCGGGTCATACCGGCGGAGGGATGCGCGCCGAGTGCCTGCGAGAATCGCACACCCGGAGGAGACCGTCGCGCATCCCCAACGCGCGGGCCTCCTCCTTTTTGTTGCCCATGCGCTGTGCAGGGCGCGGGAAGACGGATGCGGTGCGTGATGGAAGGAATTGCAGGCCAATGCCCGGCTCCGGGGAGTACACGGGAGAATGATGCACAACGCCCCGATGTTTGACGCCGCTGCGGTGCGGTCGCTCGCGCACATCGCGACCGCGCAACCGCTCATCCACCACCTCACCAACGCGGTTGTGGCGAATGATGTCGCGAACGTGACGCTGGCGTTCAATGCGCGCCCGGTGATGGCGGAGGCGCGGGAGGAGGTTGCGGAGATCACTGCCGTCGCGCGGGCGCTCGTCATTAACCTCGGGACGCCGTCGGTGGCGAAGATAGAGGCGATGATGATCGCCGGTCACGTCGCGGCCGAAAGGGGAATCCCCATCGTCCTCGACCCGGTCGGTGTGGGCGCGACGCAGTTGCGGACGGCGACGGCGCTGCGCCTGCTCGCCGAACTGCCAATTACCGTGCTGCGTGGGAATCGGGGCGAAGTGGGCGCGCTGGTTGGTCGTGGGGTGGTCAGCGGCGTTGACGCGATGGGCACGGAGGATCCCGCATTTGTCGCGCACACGGCAGCCGACCGGTTCAGGCTTGTGGTGGCGGTGACGGGGGCCGTTGATGTGATTGCCGACAGGAGCGGCGCGTATGCGGTGCGGAATGGGGATGCGCTGCTCGCGCGGATCACCGGGTCGGGATGTATGGCGAGCGCCGCAGTCGGCATCCTCCTCACCGCTGGCGGGGATGCGGCGATGCAAACGGCGCTCGCGCTCGGTCTCTACGGGGTGGCCGCCGAGCGTGCCGCCGTTCCGGTGGCAGGAGGGGCGCTCCCCGGCCCGGGGACCTTTCGCGCACGGTTGCTCGATGCGGTTGCCGCGCTGCGTGACAGCGGCGTTTCGGGCCTGCGGATCACGCTCTTGTAAGCAACGCGCCACGGGCGCACATGTTGGGAGGATGCATCGTGAGAGGAATACAGACGAAGGATGTTGCCCGCGCAACGCTGCTCACCGCGCTTGCGGTCGCGCTCTCGCCGCTCAGTGTGCCGGTGGGGGCGACGAAAGTCTTTCCCGCGCAGCACATGGTGAACGTCATCTCCGCCGTGCTGCTCGGGCCGTGGTATGCGATCCTCGTCGCCTTCTCGACCTCGCTGATCCGCAACCTGCTCGGTACGGGCACGATCAACGCCTTCGCGGGCAGCATGATCGGCGCGGCGCTCGCGGGTTTGGTCTGGCGGGCGACGCGCAACATCTACGCGAGCGCGCTCGGTGAAGTGATCGGGACGGGCGTGCTCGGGTCACTCGTCACGGTCTACATCGTCGCCCCGAACGTGCTGCATAAGAATCTCGCCCTGGGCGTCATCGGCCTCAGTTTCCTCGGCAGCACCATCGTCGGCTCCATCGTCGCGGTTGTCGTGCTCAAGGGATTGGCCGCAGCGGGGTATCTGCGACCGCAGGGGAGGGGACGAGTCGCCGTTTCACCGCGCGAGTAACATGCAACGCGCAATGTGCAATGCTGAGATACTGACATGCTGAAATACGTCGGTGCGAGTTTTCGGTACGAGGTGGCGCACAATGCGCGTGCCGTCGGTGTGGGGCAGCACCCTGCGGTCGACGATGTGCATCTTGCCGTGCCCGCTACATCGTTGCTTCTGCTCGCGGGGGGCAGCGGTTCCGGGAAATCAACGCTCGTCCGAATGGCGAATGGCCTGATCCCGCATTTCCATGCGGGTGAGTTTCGCGGCTCGGTGCGGGTTGACGGCGTCGATACCCGCGACGATGCGGTCCGCGACCTTGCGGCGAAGGTTGGCGTCGTCTTCCAGAATCAGGAGGCGCAACTCTTCAATGCGACGGTCGAGCGCGAATTGGCCTTTGGGCCGCGCAACCAGGGGTTGCCGCGTGCGGCGATCGCGGCGCGCATCCGCTGGGCCGCCGAACGGACCGGGATCACGCATCTCCTGCCCCGGCCCACGCACCAACTCTCCGGTGGTGAGAGCGCGCGCGTCGCGATCGCGTGTGTGCTGACGATGCGCCCGCCGCTCCTGGTCCTGGACGAGCCTTCCGCGGCGCTCGATCCCGTCGCCGTCGCGTCCCTCTGGGCGCTGCTCACCGATCTCAATCGTGACGGCACGGGCGTCGTGGTTGCGGAGCATCGGGTGGAACCGGCGTGGGTGGATGCGACCGGCGTGGCCGTCATGCGGGAGGGCCGCCTCCGCTTCGATGGGACGCTACCCGAGGCGCTGCGGGCGTCGCTCGATGTGGGCGACCTGCCCGTTCCAGGCGTCACCCAATTATTCATCAACGCAGGCTTGCCCGAAAGACCGACGACGCCCGGCGAAGCGGCGGCGATCATGCGCGCCCGGCACCTGTCCCTTCATGGTTACCCCGACCACCATGCGACGCCGGGTGAACTCCTGTTGCGAGCGGCGGCGGTGACATACGAGCGCGGCCACCGCGTGGCGCTCGACCGCATTGACGTGCGGCTGCACCGGGGCGAGTCCGTCGCCGTGGTGGGGGCGAATGGCGCGGGTAAGACGACCCTGCTCCGTCTGCTCGCGGGACTGATCCATCCGTCGCGCGGGCGGGTAACCGGCCCGGACGGTGCGCCGTTCCCACCGGCGCGGCTCGCGATGCTCCTGCAGAATGCGGACGATGCCCTTTTCTGCCCGACCGTGCGTGAGGAGGTCGAGTACAGCGCGCGAATGCTCGCGCGGTACGACTCTGGGTGGCTGCACGAACTCTTCGTGCGCTTCGCGCTCGAAGACCTGCGTGATCGTCCGCCGCTCGGCCTCAGCGACGGGGAGAAGCGGCGGGTGGCGCTCGCGGCGATGCTCGCCCACCGCCCGGAGGTGGTGCTCCTCGATGAGCCGACTGCCGGACAGGATGCCCCGCGTAGCGACGCGCTCGCGGATATGATCGTGGCGCTTCGCGCGGGTGGCGCGGCGGTGCTGATCGCAACGCACGACCTCGCCTTCGCCGCCGCGCATTGCCCGCGCTGGCTGATCCTTGCGGAGGGCCAACTGGTCGCCGATACAACACCCGCAGCCGTGCTCGGCGATGCGGCGTTGCTCGCGCGTGCGCACCTCCTGCCCACGCCCATCGCTCGTCTGGCGGCGGAACTCGGTGTGCCGTACCCCGGTGAGACGGTCACACTGCGCCCCCACCCGGAGATGGTGCAGGCTCCATGACGCGCCTCGATCCCCGGACGAAACTCTTTCTCTCCATCGCGGCGATTGTCGCGACCCTCGCGACGCGCGCGATGCTGCCCCTCTGCGGACTGCTCATGGGCGCACTCCTGCTGATCATTGCGCTTCGTGCCCTGCCACGATGGGCAATGATGCTCCGGCTGCTCGCCCCGATGCTCATTCTGCTCACCGCGATCGCTGCCGTCGGGAATATCACGGTCGATGCCGTGGCGCCCGCGCTCAAATTGCTGGCGCTTGGTACGATCTCAACCGCGCTGTTCGTCGCCGTGCCGGCGGACGAACTGGCCGATGCGTTTACCCTCCTGCGATTGCCCCCGGCATTCAGCTTCGTCCTGATCGGTGGCCTACGGTACGCACCGGCCCTGACGGAGCAGTGGGCCGACCTCGTGGAGGCTCGGCGCGCGCGTGGTGCGCGCATCCCGCGCGGGATACGCGCGCTTCGGGCGTATGCATCGCTGATCGTGCCTGCGGTCGTGCGCGCGCTGCGGACCGCCGATGCGATGGCCGAAGCAATGGAATCGCGCGGCTTCGGCGCGAAGAATGTCACGCTCATGGCATCGTATCGCCTGCGCGTCGGCGATTGGCTGCTCATGCTCCTGACCGGTGTCGCCGTGTTCTTTTACCTGACGGCGGTTCGGTGAGACTCCCGCGATCGCGCGCGTGTTCGCCGCCACGGAGCATCCTTCCTCACTCCACGCGCGCGAATTTCTGGAAGGTGTGGCAGCCGTCCGGCACCAGGCCGGGGCGCACGCCCATCGTGTAGGTGACCTCGCCCACGTAGAGATCGCCGTGCGAGTCGACGCAGATGTCGTGTGGCCCGACAAAGTTGCCGGGCGCGCACCGCTCCATCCCACCCCAGCGCGCCAGCACGGTGCCCGCCGCGTCATAGACGCTGACCCGGCCCGGTCGTTCATCCGTGATGGCACCGAGGCGGGGGGACTGATCGCCGGGGCGGTGCAGCAGTTCGGCGACGTAGATGCACCCGTCGCGGTCGATGGCGATGTTCGTCGGGCGCTGCACATCGTGCCACTCGGTCAGGTACTCGCCGTCCGGGCTGAAAAACTGGATGCGGTCGTTCTCTCGATCCGCGATCAGCACCCGGCCATCCGCCGCCACCGCGACGCCGTGGACGAGGTTGAACTGCCCCGGCCCAATCCCCGGCTCGCCCCATGACTGGATCAGTCGCCCATCCGCGCCGAAGCGGTGAACGCGCGCGTTGCCGTAGCCGTCGCTGACGTAGAGATCGCCGCTCGGCGCGATGGCGAGGTTGGTGGGCCGATTGAAGGGCGGGCCGCCGTGGGTGATGCTCGCGAGGGAGCCGTCGTATCCGGTATCGGAGGCGACGCCGGGGGTGCCGATCGTCTGCAAGAGTTCGCCCTCCGGCGTGAAGCGGAAGATCGCCTCCTGACCCTCGTCCACGCACCAGATCGTGTCGTCGGGCGCGATCGTTAGACCGTGGGTGCGCGGCGTGAAGAAGGCCTCACCCCAGGAGGTGACGAATGTCCCGTCCCGGTTGTAGACGATCACGCGCGATTCCTGGCGCGTGAAGAGGACGACCCGGTCACGCGAATCGGTTGCCACGCCGACGACATCGGCGTGATGAAAGCCGTCCGGCAACTGTTCCCACCCCTCAACGACACGGTACTGCAGACTCTCCATCGTGGTTGCCATCGCATCTCTCCTCTCATGACCGCGCCCGCCATCGTCGCTCGGTTGCATGTCCCGACGATTGGGGCATCGGTCCGGGCAACATCGGCGCTCAGTGCAGCATAGCACGATGTCAAACGCATACGTCCTGCCTGAGCGGATACGTTGACCTGCGTGGCGAGAGCGGGTAGCGTGTCCTCCGGGAGGAGTTGCGTGCAGCGCTCGCGCGTGGGGCATAGAGCCGGTAGCGGGCCACGCAAGGCCGACGGACGAGGGAGGCATCCACATGGATCTCACCTACACAGCGGCGGATACCACCTTTCGTCAGCAGGTGCGCCGCTGGCTGGAAGTGAACACGCCGCGCACGAAGCTCGAAACATTGGATGAGAAGCGCGCGTGGCATCGGATGCTGTACGACGCGGGCTATCGCGGCACGGGATGGCCGGAGGAATACGGCGGCCATCCGGCGCGGCCAATGGAGCAGGCAATCGTGGCCGAGGAGATGGCGCGCGCGAATGCCCCCGTGGGGTTGGACGGCCTCGGCATTGACATCTACGTGGCGACGCTCGTCCATCACGGCACCGAGCGGCAGAAGCGGGACCATGTCGCGAGGATGCTGACGGCCGAGGAGATTTGGTGCCAGTTGTACTCCGAGCCGAACTCCGGTTCGGACCTCGCGAGCCTCCAGTGCCGCGCCGACCGGGACGGCGACGAGTTTGTCATTAACGGGCAGAAGATCTGGACGAGCGACGCCTATCACGCCGACTGGGGCATCCTGCTCGCGCGCACCGACCGCAGCGCACCGAAGCATCAGGGCATCTCCTGCATCATGGTGGATATGCATCAGCCGGGCATCGAGGTGCGGCGGCTCAAGCAGATCAGCGGCAACCAAGAGTTCTGTGAAGTCTTCTTCACCAATGTGCGCGTCGTCGCGGACAACCTCGTCGGTGAGACGAACGCGGGCTGGCGGATCGCGCAGACGACGCTCTCGTACGAGCGCAGCGGCAGCACGCTCGGCCATGTCGCACGCCTTCAGAAAATGTTCGACCGGATGATCGCGGTCTGCCGGACGCTCACGCGCAGTGGCAAGCCGGCGCTCGAGGACCCGATCGTCCGGCAGAAACTGGGCGAGATCTACGCCGAGATCGAGGTGCTGCGCTATGCCGCGCTCCGGCTCCTCAGCCGTGCAGAGAAAGGGCTTCAACCGGGGCCGGAAGCGTCAATTGCCAAACTGCACACCGCCGAACTCGATAAGCGCGTCCAGGAACTCTTCCAGGATATTCTCGGGACGTATGGGCAGCAGATCGGCGGCGTGCCGGGGGCGCTCGCGCTCGAGGCGGGCGCGCAAGTCGGTGAACCGGGGAGTTGGGCGTATGCCTTCCTCTGGTCGCGCGCCGGGACGATCTACGGTGGTTCGGTCGAGATCCAGAAAAACATCCTCGGCGAGCGCGTGCTCGGCCTGCCGAAGGAAGTGCGCCAGGATCGGATCGCGGCGACCGAAAAGGCGCGCGGCGGACTGAACGAGCAGGAACAGGGTGGTGGTGGGGTTTAGCCTGCCACCACCAGAAGATGTCCAAGTGTCAGATGATGTCCCGTTCCATAGCGGAAAGGTTGCGCGATGGCACAGACGGCTGGACCAGCAGGCGCGGCAGGCGAGCAGGCACAGTTCACGCGGGCAATGGAGGCATTGTTCCACCCGAAGCGGGTCGCGATTGTCGGGGCGACGCCGCGCCAGGGGTTCGCGTACAACATTCATCGCGAGATCATCGACGGTGGCTACGCGGGCGAGATTTTCGGCGTCACGCCGCGCCATACGGATGTGCTCGGTGCGCCGTGCTACCCGACGCTCGACGCGATCCCCGGCGGCGTAGACAAGGCGATTGTCGTCGTGCCGAGCCATCTCGTCCTCGACGTATTGGGCCAGGCGGAACGCGCCGGCGTCGCGGCGGTCAACATCATCACCAGCGGCTTCGGCGAGCAGGGCGATGGCGAGGCGCACCGACGGCAAGAAGAGATTCGTGCCTTCGCGCGGCGCACGGGCATCCGCGTTGTCGGGCCGAACTGCCTCGGCATCATCAGCACCCCCGCGAAGATGATCGCGATCTGGGGGCCGTACGATACGGTCCCGCGCGGGCCAATCGGCCTCGTCTTTCAGAGCGGGCTGCTCGCGTACTGCGTGGTCACGCCGACGAGCGAGCGCGGGTTCGGCTATACCTACATCGTGACAACCGGTAACGAAGCGGACCTCGATGCGACGGACTTCATGCGCTACTACGTCGAGGACGACGAGATGCGGGTGATCGGCTGCTTCATCGAGCAGTTCCGCGACCCGCAGAAGTTCCTGCGCGTCGCCGAGATGGCGGCGGAGCGGCAGAAGCCGATTGTCGTCCTCAAGATTGGCCGCTCCGAGGGCGGGCGACGGGCGGCGCAGGCGCACACCGGCTCGCTCGTGGGTTCGGACGCGATCGCGGACGCGATCATGCGGCAGTACGGCGTCGTCCGCGTCGATACCCTGGATGAGATGAATGAGACGCTGGCGGCCTTCCACGCGAAGCGGCTGCCACGGGGGAGCGGCGTCGGCGCGATCTTCTCCTCGGGCGGCGCTTGTGGCCTGGTGTCGGACCTTGGCCATGCCCTCGGCGTCGCGATGCCGCAACCCGCGCCGCAGACGGTCGAGAAGTTGCGGTCCGTGATCCCGGACTTCGGCACTATCGGCAACCCGCTCGATGTCACCGGGCAAGCGGCATCCCAACCGCAGATTACCGAAGGTGCATTCGTCGCGATGGCCGAGGACCCCAACATCGACATTGTGCTCTACGGTCAGGCGGTCCCCGAGCGCTTCGACCTCGCGACGCCGGTGGGTGAAGTGCTGCGGATGATGCCGGAGCGCTACCCGGACAAGGTCTTCCTCATCACGTCGCTCGTCGCCGGGCGGGTTCGGGAAGGGCGGCGGGAAGGCCGCGATCCGATTGAGCCAGCCATGCAGTGGGACGGGATCCCGTTTCTTCAGGGAGCGGATAACGGCCTACGCGCGGTGCGCTCGCTCATTCAGTACGCGGAGTTTCAGCGGGAACGTCAGGCGTGCGGGCGTGCGGTGGAAGGGGCGAGCGCCGTCGCGGAGCGGGCACGGGCGCGCGTCGCGGCGGCGGGGGGCACGCCGCTCGTCGAACGCGCGGCCAAAGAAATCCTCTCACTCTACGGCATCCCCGTGACCCGTGAGTCGCTCGCGACGACTGCGGATGCGGCGGTCGCGGCGGCGCGGGAGATCGGCTACCCGGTCGCGCTGAAGATCGAGTCTGCGGACATCGCCCATAAGACCGAGGCGGGCGGCGTGCTGCTGGATGTGCGGGACGATGCAGCGGCACGGGCCGGTTTCGCGACGATCATCGCCAATGCCCGCCGGTACAAGCCGGACGCGCGAATCGCGGGCGTGCTCGTGCAGGAGATGGTCGGCGGCGGGCGGGAGATGATCCTCGGCATGACGCGGGACCCGGCGTACGGCCCGGCGGTGGCGGTCGGGCTGGGGGGCGTCTTTGTCGAAGTCCTGAAGGATATCGCGCTCGGCGTGCCGCCGCTGACGGAGCACGACAGCCGCGCGATGCTCTCCCACCTGCGCGGCGCGGCGATTCTCGATGGGACTGGCGCGCGGGGCGCGGCCCCGGCAGACACGGAGGCCATCGTCGCTATTCTGGGGAAATTCTCGCGGCTGTGCATCGACCTGGGCGATCTCGTCCGGGAAATCGACATTAACCCGCTCCTCGTCTTCGATCGCGGCGACGGGGCGCGCGTGGTGGACTGCCTGATCGTGCCCGAAACGAACGCGGTGCAATGAATCTCGGCGTGATCGTGGGCCGCTACGCTGCACCCACGTCGCGACGAAGCGGGTCGGCTGACAGCGGGGTTTGCCCGGACGTTATCGCGCGCCGCCACCTTCGACGACGGTCAGTGCGGGCAAGTCCTGCTCCCGCACGAGCGTGTTAAAGCGCGGCACATCGCGCCCGAGCATGGTGTCGAGGCGCTCCATGTGTCGGTCAAGCCGTTCTGAGACCGACGCGAAGACCGCCTGCGACTGCGTCGTCGGCACGGCATCGGCGCCCCCGACGACGCCCAACAGGGTGGCGAGCTTCACGTTGAGTTTGGATGGCGCGGTGAGCGCGTCCCGCGAGGACTTCCAGCGCGTCTGAACCAACTCCTCCTCGATGCTCGTCAGCCCCTCCCGCAGCGCCCTCGCCGCCTCCACGAGCGGAGAATCTTCCGAATGCTGCTTCACGCGCGCCTCCCACGCGCCGATCTCGCTGCGCAGCGTGCGAATCTGGACGATCGCGTCGTTCGTCTCCGAGAGTTTGTCCCGAATCTGGAGCAGGAGCGCGAACTGCGCGCGCAGTTCGGCATCGCTCGCCTCGACGCGCGGGTCCTTGCGGATCTCGAACGACTGGACCGACGATTGATCGCCGACGGTGAGGCGAATCTGATAGGAGCCGGGGGGCGCGAGTGGCCCGGTCACACCGCTCGAACGATAGATGGCTCCCTGGAAGTTGCGCGCGTCCGGGTAGCGCATATTCCAGACGAAGCGGTTCAGCCCCGCTTCCTTCGGTGCGGCCTTTTCCTCAGCCGCGCCGTCTTTCGTCTTTTCAACGGTACCGTCGTCCGGCTTACTCCTGAAGGTTTTGATCTCCTTCCCGTCCCGATCGAGGAAGACGAGCGTTACGTCATCCGTCGGCTTCTCGCGCAGATGGTAGAAGACGACCACGCCATCGGGCGGGTTCTGACCGGCGTCGAGGAGTTTCTGGCTCTTCTCGCCGTTCGGTCGCGTCTCCTCGCGGAAGGTGTACGTCGTCGTGCCGACCGGTTGATAGGTCTTGCCCGGCCCCGCGCCCCCCTCGAAGCCGCGCAGCGTGCGATAGCGGATGGTCGGACGTGGCGCGTAGAGGTGCGCGCCCGCCGCGAGCGCTGCTGGCGTGAGCGCGTGCAATGGCGTCAGGTCGTCGAGGATCCAGAAGGCGCGCCCGTGCGTCGCCGCGACCAAATCGCGCTCCTTGACGACCAGATCGTGGATCGGGACAACGGGCAGGTTGAGCCGGAGCGACTGCCAGTGCGCGCCATCGTCGAACGAGACGTACACCCCGGCCTCGGTGCCTGCATAGAGCAGGCCGCGCCGATTCGGGTCCTCCCGGATCACGCGGGCGAACTCATCGGCGGGGATCCCCTCGACAATTTTCGTCCACGTCTCCCCGTAGTCGTCCGTCTTGTAGAGGTAGGGGGCGAAGTCGTCGTGCCGGTGCCGATCAATCGCGACGTAGGCGGTGCCAGCGTCGTGCGGGGACGCCTCGATGACGCTCACCAGCGACCATTCGGGCATGTCCGGCGGCGTGACATTCTGCCACGTCTCGCCGTTGTCGCGGGAGAGATGGATCAGCCCGTCGTCGGAACCCGCCCAGAGGATGCCCCGCCGCACCGGCGACTCGGCGAAGGCGAAGAGGGTGCAGTAGTAGTCCATGCCGTTGCTGTCAATCGTGATCGGCCCGCCCGATGGCTCTTGCTTGCTCGGGTCGTTGCGCGTCAGATCCGGGCTGACAATCTCCCAACTCCTCCCCTCGTCGGTCGAGCGGTGGACGTGCTGCGAGGTGATGTAGAGGGTGTTTGGGTCGTGTGGCGAGAGGAGAATCGGGAAGGTCCACTGGAAGCGGTATTTCACATCCTTCGCGCCCCACCCCGCCGATTCCTCGGGCCAGGCGGCGATGTTCTGCCGCTGGCCGGTGCGGTGGTCGTAGCGCGTGATCACCCCGGCGAAGTTGCCGGCGAAGATGATGTTCGGGTCGTCCGGCCGGACCGCGATGTAGCCGCTCTCGCCGCCGCCGACCTCGTAGGTGTCGGGCTGCGTGATTGCGGCGAGTTTCGACCGGCTCGGCACGCTGATTGTGGAGTTGTCCTGCTGCGCGCCGTAGAGGCGGTAGGGCGTCTGATTGTCCACTGCGACGTGGTAGAACTCCATCGTCGGCTGGTTGTAGATCGTCGACCACGACTCGCCGCCGTTGAAGGAGACGGTCGCGCCGCCGTCATTCCCCTGGATCATCCGCATGGGATTCTTCGGGTCGATCCAGAGTTCGTGGTAATCGCCGTGCGTGCCCGGAACCTGCGTGAAGTTCCGGCCGCCGTCGGTCGATTTCCACGCATTCAGATTCATCACCCAGACGGTCTCCGGGTCCTGCGGGTCGGCGAAGACGTGCATGTAGTACCACGGCCGCTGCCGCACCTCGCCGCCCTCGTTCACGCGCTGCCATGTCTCGCCGTAATCGTCGGAGCGCACGACCGCGCCCTCCTTCGCCTCGATGATCGCCCAGACGCGCCCCGGCCTGGCGGGCGAGGCGACGATGCCCATGCGCCCGAGCGCCCCCGATGGCAGCCCCGGCTTGCACGTGATCTCCTCCCAGGTGTCGCCGCCGTCCGTCGAGCGAAAGAGGCCGCTGCCCGGCCCGCCGCTAATCAACTCATGCGCGCGGTGGACGCCCTCCCAGAAGGCGGCGTAGAGGATACGCGGGTTGGTCGGGTCGAGCGAAAGATCGACCGCGCCCGCCTCCGCGCTGCGAAAAAGGACGTGTTCCCATGTCGCGCCGCCATCGTCGGAGCGGTAGACGCCGCGCTCCGGGTTCGGCCCGTGGGCATGGCCGAGCGCGGCGACGAAAACGCGCTCCGGGTTCGTCGGATGCACGCGCACCTTGCTGATGTTGCGCGTCGCCGCCAGCCCGCAGTGCTTCCATGTTCGCCCGCCATCGGTAGATTTGTAGACACCGTCGCCGTGGGAGACGTTGCTGCGGATCGTCGATTCGCCCATGCCGACGTAGATGACATTCGGGTCGGCATCGGCGACGGCGATTGCGCCGACCGACGCGCGCCGGAAGTAGCCGTCGGAGATGTTCTCCCAGTAGGTGCCGCCGTCGGTCGTCTTCCAGACGCCGCCCCCGGTCGTGCCCATGTAGAAGGTCGCCATCTCGGTCGGGTGCCCGGCGACGGCGATCACCCGCCCGCCGCGAAACGGCCCGATCGGACGCCACGCGAGCGCCTGCAACGCCGCCGGATCAACCGCCGCCATGTACTTGTCCTCCCCACCCGCTGTTTCCGGCATCCCGTCGCCTCCTCATTGCGTCCCAACCGTGCAGAGCCGTGTGCCGGTCGGTTCAGTCATCGTGGAACCGATCATCGCACGGAACCCCGATGTGTGCATGGTGCATGATGCCGCCGCCCACTCCCCTCAAGTCACCTGTCAACTGCGGTCGCGAAATATTACAGAGTGTACATGTTAGCGTAACTTCACATGTTTTTTACTTTTACTCGTTACTCTCGCCGTAGGGAACTCGTTCGGTTGACGACGCTCGCACGGCGGGATGG
>JBBSII010000051.1:0-12704 GCA_038232175.1 Thermomicrobiales bacterium | reverse complement strand
TCTCCACCGATGGGGCCAAGACTTCCCCCGCCTGTTGTGCCGCGCGTATCGCGTCCGCCAAGCCACTCTCCTGAAATTGTAGGAGGACCTGCTGTGCCTGCCGCACTCTGTCCCATGGGATGTCGAGCAGCGCTTTCCGCACCTGCATGAGCTGCGTCAACGTGCCTGCCGGGACGGACGGCAGCGCCGTCGCCGCTTTCCGCGCATCGCTGAACGTTTTCAGTGAGACGGCGTCCACGACAAAGCGATGGCCGATTTGTGTCGCGGCAATTTGCCCATCCTCAATGAGGCGGCGAAGATGCTGAGGGGACATTCCCAGCATCGTCGCCGCCTCGTATGTCGAGAGAAAGTCCGTCATCATGCACGCTCCAGTGAAAAATTAGTCAGACGGTTCCGAAAGGAACATATGACTTTCCAAAGAGAATGTAAAGCGTTCCATCATGTGTTATTACCCAATGCACGATGGGGAATCTTTCGCGCGAAGAGATGACACCGTGAGATGCGGTACAATGCGTCCATCGAAACACAGACGGCAGGCAGGAGGCGAGCGATGGCGCGGGGCTATGTCTTTGTCGATACCGAGGTTGGGAAGGGACAGGAGGTTCGCGAGCATTTGCTGCAAACGCCGGGCATCATCGCGGCGGACCTCGTGATGGGGCCGCACGATCTTGTCGTGGTGGTCGAGGAACCAACGATTGAGGAAGTCGGGCGCGTCGTCGTGCGCGACCTGCACGGTACGCCGGGCGTCAAGAATACGATCACGATGATCGTCATTAACCGCGACTAAATCTGCTGCCTCGCTCCGGCGCGACACCGCCCTCTCGCTACCTGCCCGTTTGCGGGCGCGCGACGGGCGCGATGACCGGAATCCGCTCGGTAATTGCCCGATGTGCGTGATCGCGCGCGATTACAATGGCTCGATCCCAATCATCGAATGACCCAAGCTTCGTCCCGTCGTCCGTCTGGAGCACGTATGACCCGCCACGCTCGCGCAGATTGAACCGACGGCCCCGGATGGTGAAGTGCCACAAACGATGGTCGTAGACATCAACAACGAGGCGCACACCCGAGACGTACTGAAGCAATCGCGGCATGAGGAGGGTCCCTTTCGTGTCCAGTCGGGATGCGCGGATCATACAGAAAATCCGCACCACTGATGGAACGAGGCGCGGCCCGCGTGGTTGCGTACGGACAGAGGGTTATTCCAAAAGTGCTGTGTGTGAGCCTTCTTCCGCACGCAAAATCCCTCGCCGCGAGGAGGCTATGCAATGGGGATCATCCGGTCAGTTCACGCCGCCGTGCGAGCAGTCGCGGTCACGGCGCGCGATCGGGCAGTCACGCGGCGCCACGCCTCCCACGCATTGCCGAGCAGCAGGGCCGCCGGGAGGTAGTACAGGCCGCCGAACGTCAGATAGATCGTGAAACTCGCCGCCGCGACCAGCACGCCGAACCAGACCTGATCGCGGTAGCGCGCCGGTGAGGTGGGCGGGTCGGTCAGCATGAAGGCGGCGAAGAAGAGGACGGCGTTGATGTCCGGCGCGCGGAAGACCTCCGCGACCCGCGCGGGGTCGACGAACGCCGCCAGCGTGAACAGCAGGAGGTAGCAGCCGAGGAAGGGGAGCACCATCGGCAACTTGTTCACGCGATCCGCGATGAAGAACCCCACCGCGAGGAGCACAACGACGAACGGCGCAGGCAGGTCGGGCAGCGCGCCCCACCAACTCTGCCCGCTGGCGAAGAGGAAGCAGGCCGCCACGAGCGCGAGCGCGGCGGGGTTGAAGATATGCCGCCCGCGCACCCGCAGGAGGTACTTGGAGTTGACGGCGAGCGCGGCGGTCATGATCGGGACGTAGCGCGGCTCTGTCGGGCTGAGGATGAGCGCCACGATCAGGCCGGAGAGCAGCGCGCCGCTCGGGAAGAACCAGACGCCGCGCATCGCCCGCACAATCGCAACATCGAGCAGGGCAGCGACCAGCATCGCGCCGACGACGCCCGGCAGGGCCGCGTGCAACCCCGCGCGCGGCACGGCGATCGCGGTGAGCAGTGCGAGCACGATGATGAGGGAGCCCTTCGGCGTGCGGAAGAAGCGCCATGATGCCCGGAACGGTGACGCCATCGCGGGCGTACGCGCGGATGCGGTCATTGCAGATACCTCGCAAAATCACTCGTCGCACATTGTTCCAATGCGGGTGAAATAATGAGACCCTCGACTCCCTGCCGTTCGAGGAAGGCGCGCCCCTCGGTCGGGCCGAGGATGAACGCCGCCGTGGAGAGCGTGTCCGCCACCATCGCCGTCGGCGCGACGACGGTGACGCTCGCGACTGCGGTGAAGGCGTGCCCGGTGCCGGGATCGAGGAGGTGGTGTCCCCCCGCGCCCGTCGTGTGCGCGCGTTCGTAGTCGCCGGAGGTGCAGACTGCCGCGTCGGAGAGGCGAAGGCGCGCGATCAGTTCACCATCGCGGCGTGGGTGCCGGATGCCGACGGACCACGGCTCACCTGCGGCGTTCCACCCCTTCACGTAGAGGTCGCCTCCGGCATCGACAGTGTAATTGCCGAACACAGCGAGTTCCCGCGCTGCCAGGTCGATGGCCAGCCCCTTCGCCACCGCGCCGAGGTCGAGGATGAGCGGCGCGTGCAGCGTGACGGTCCGGCGCGCGGGGTCGAGTTCGACATCCCGGTAGCTCGGCCGGTGCGTCGGCGCGATGGCGGTGGCGACCCGCTCCCCCGTGCGGTAATTGCGGTTGAACCCCCGCTGTTCGAGCAGCGCGCCGACGGTCGGGTCGAACGCGCCACCACTCAACCGGCTCACCTCGAGGGCGAATTCGATCAGTGTGAAGAGCGTGTCGCTGACCGGGACGGGCGTGCCGATCTGCCGCGTGAGGTGCATCACCTCGCTCTCCGTTTCAAAGCGCGAGCAGATGCGCTCGATCTCCGCGAACCACCCGAAGGCGCGCTCCATCGACGCGGAGACCTCGCCCTTCGGCGCATCCGTGACGATCTGGAGCGCGACGAGAGTGTCCATGAAGAGCGCCGAGCCGTGATGTGGTTCCGTGGCGGCGGTCTGGTGCCCCATCACGCTGCGGTCGCCTTCGCGAGCGCGTTCCTGATCGCGCCCTGGTACGCCTCGGAACTGTCCGTCGCGCCAGAGACGAGGTCGACCGTGCCGCCCTGCTGCGCCACCACCTGCCCCGGCAGAGCGGCGATCTTCAAGCAGGGGTAGCGGGTGCCGCACTGCGTGATCTCCGCCGAGACGATCTCCCTGCCCTGGACGATGACCGTCGCCCCGATGCTGCCGTGACGGCTCGATCCGGTGCCGGTGTACGTGCCATCCTTGTAGCGCGCGGCGCTCGCGCTCGTCGCCCCCACGCCGGTCGGCGCGGGCTTCGTCGGCGCGCTGGCGATCTGCGTGGGAGCGATTGCGGTCGCGGTTGGCACGGCACGTGTGGGCATTTGAATACTTTGTCCACTGTTGCCCACCGTCGCCGCTGGCGCGGTCGTCCCGGACGGAACGGGGAACGGGAACTTGATCGCGGGGGCTTGCGTCGGCTGCGCGCCGCTCGTCGTGGTCGGTGCGGCGGTCGCAATCGGGATGACCGTGTTCGCGGAGACGATGTTGGTCGTCAGGTGCGCCTCCGCCGACTGGATGCGGGCGTAACCGAGGCCGTAGACCGAGACAATCGCGGCGGAACTGAGGGCAACGAGGCTATTGGCGATCTTCTTCCCCTTCGTGCCCTGCTTCTTCGCCTTCGGCGCGACGGGCGATGCGGACGTGGGTTGCAGCCGCTTATGTTCCGATGAAGGGGCGGGTGTTTTCGGGATTTCCTGTGTCATTCGCGTCTGTCCTGCTTTCCGCACCGTGCGCACTCATGCCGTCGTACGGTAGCATGACACACGAATCTGAGAAGAGGCTTGGAATGGGGTGATGCATTTTCTCAGGCTCCTCTCAGGTTACGCGGGTAGATTTGGTGCTCATGCGGAGGGGCGGGAGCGATGGACGTGCTGCTGGTTGAGGACGATGCGCGCGTTGCCCGCTTGATCGAGCGCGTGCTCGTCGAGGCCGATCATCGCGTGGACGTGGCGTATGATGGTCGCACCGGGTTGTCGCAGGCTGCGGCGGGCGCGTATGACTTGATCGTGCTCGATGTGCTGCTCCCGCAGATGGATGGCCTGGAAGTCTGTCGGCGTCTGCGGCAGCGGCAGGTGCGGACGCCGATCCTCATGCTCACCGCACGGGACACCGTCCCCGATCGCGTGCGCGGGCTGGACGCGGGGGCGGATGACTATCTCGTCAAGCCGTTCGCGCTCGAAGAGTTGCTCGCCCGCGTCCGCGTCTTCGAGCGCCGCACGGGTGAGGAAGCGGGGGACGAGACGCTGCACGTGGGCGATCTGACGCTCGATCTCGCCCGCCACGAGGCGCGGCGGGCGGGGCGGACGGTTGAACTGACCGCCAAGGAGTTCCAATTGCTCGCGTACCTGATGCGCGCGCCCGGCCGGGTGCTGACGAAGGATCAGATCACCGATCACGTCTGGGGGTACGACTCGGAGGCGACCTCCAACGTCGTCGAGATCTACATCCACTACCTGCGCGACAAGATCGACCGTGGCTTCCCGCGCCCCCTCATCCGCACGGTGCGGGGGGTTGGGTACACCATCAAGGAGTGAGTGGATGTTCTCGCGTGTCCGGTGGCGCCTGCTCGGTTGGAATACGCTCATCCTCGTCCTGCTGCTCGCCTCCATCGGTGGGGCGGTGTACATCACGCTCGCGCGGAGCCTGAGTGCACAGGTGGATCGCGACCTGATGGGCCGCAGCGAGGAGGCGGCGCGGCAACTCCACGGCATGAGCGAGCGCGGTGGGCGCATCGGATTCGACCGCGAGGGGTATCGCGGGGGCCTCTTCGTCCTGCTGATCGGCGCGGATGGGGCGGTGATCGCGAACCCCCAGGGCGTGGACCCGGCAACCTTCGCGGCGTCGGTCACGCCAGGTCCGACGCCGCGATCCGCAACGGTTGCCCTCCCCAATGGCCCAACGCGCCTGTACCAGCGCCCGCTCGCCGATCCGCGCCTACCGGCGGGTATGCTCATCGTCGGGGAGAGCCTTCTGCCGCAGCAGCAGGCGCTCCATCGCTTGATGATCATTCTCCTCGCCGGGGGCGGTATCGGGTTGCTGCTGGCAATTGGGGGCGCGTGGTTCCTCGCGGGGCGCGCGCTCGTGCCGATCCAGCACGCCTTCACCCGTCAGCAGGAATTCGTTGCGGACGCGGCCCACGAACTGCGGACGCCCCTGACCGTGCTCCACTCCGCGACCGATCTCCTCGACCGGCACCGCGATGTGCCGCTCGCTGTCAACGGGGAATTGCTGGACGATGTGCGCGGGGAAATTCGCCGGATGGAGCGCCTGACCGATGAATTGCTGACGCTGGCACGCAGCGATCAGCAGACGCTCGATCTGGCGATGGGACAGGTCGATCTCGTCGCGCTGACGGCGGATGTCGTTCGCCGCCTCCAGCCCGTCGCACGGGAGCACGAGATCGCATTGAGTACACAGAGCGCCGATGCGCCGCTCGCGCTGGAGGCCGACCCAGACCGGCTGCACCAGGTGCTGATGATCCTCCTCGATAACGCCCTCGCGCACACGCAGCCCGGCGGGCAGGTGACGGCGGCGGTCACGCGCGACGGTCGCGATGCCGTCGTCACCATTCGCGACACGGGGAAGGGCATCGCCGCCGAGCATCTGCCGCGCGTCTTCGACCGCTTCTACCGCGCGGACGGGGCGCGGAATCGGATGAGCGGCGGGACCGGCCTCGGGCTGGCAATCGCCCAGGCGCTCGCCCGCGCGCATGGGGGCGACGTGACGCTGGCGAGCGCGCCGCACACCGGCACGGTGGCGACGGTCCGTTTGCCCATCGCGGAGCGACCACGACCGCGCAAGCGCGCGGTACGACGCCCCGCACACGCGTTACCACGACCCGGTGTGCCCCCCGCGACGTGAGCGCAGAAGTCGTGTCCAGTCGAAACTGACGCCGACCGGCGGGCGGGTGCGCATCATCGTTCCCCCACCAATCGCGCGTATACTGGACGCCATCGAACGAACGCGCGGGAGGGTGTCGTGTCCATGACCGAACCAATGAGCGAGACGCTACCTCCCGCGACGCCGCCACATGCGCTGCGGGAGGTGGCGGGGCTGATGTTCCGGCTTGGCTGGACAGCGTTCGGCGGGCCGGCGGCGCACATCGCGATGCTGCGGCAGCAGGTCGTCACGCGGCGCAAGTGGGTCACGGAGCAGCAGTACCTCGACATGATCGGGGCGGCGAACCTCGTGCCGGGGCCGACCTCCACGCAGACGGTGATGCACTCCAGTTACGCCCGCGCGGGGTGGCCGGGGTTGTTCGTCGGCGGCATGCTCTTCATCATCCCCGCCGCGACGCTCGTGCTCGCCTTCGCGTGGCTCTACGTGCGCTACGGCGCGACGGCGGGCGGCGTTTGGCTCCTCTACGGCATCAAGCCGGTGATCATCGCGGTCGTCGTGCAGGCGCTCTGGGGGCTGGGGCGCACGGCGGTCAAGAACGTCGTGCTCGGCGCGGTTGGTGTCGCCATCTTTATGGGGTATGTCCTCGGTGTGAATGTCATCCTGCTCATTTTCGGCGCCGCGCTCCTCGTGATGCTGATCGAGAATGGCCGTCGCCTCCGCACGAGCCGCCCGACGTTGCGCGGTGTCGCGCCGCTCCCCGGTGTGAAGATCGCGGCCCTGTTCGCGGTCGCGGCGGGGGCTGCGGCGCCGTACAGCCCGCTCCGTCTCTTTCTCACCTTCCTCAAGATCGGCTCCGTGCTCTACGGCTCGGGGTATGTCCTGCTCGCCTTCCTTCGCAACGATTTCGTCGACCGCCTCGGCTGGCTCACGAACCAGCAACTGCTGGACGCCGTCGCGGTCGGGCAGTTCACGCCGGGGCCGGTCTTCACCACGGCGACATTCATCGGCTACATCGTCGGCGGCTTCTGGGGCGCGATGCTGGCGACCATCGGCATCTTCCTGCCCGCGTTCGTCTTCGTCGCGCTCTCCGTGCCGCTGATGCCGCACCTGCGCCGCTCGCCGTGGACTGCGGCGGCGCTGGACGGCGTCAATGTCGCGGCGGTCGGCCTGATGGCGGCGGTGGCGTGGGAACTGGGGCGGGCGGCGGTGATCGATTGGTTCACCGCGCTGCTCGCGGTCATCGCGGCGGCGCTCCTGATCCGCTTCCGCGTCAACTCCGTCTGGCTCGTGCTCGGTGGTGGGGTCGCGGGGATCGTGTATCGCTCGATCGCTCAGTAGTCGGTAGTCGGTAGTCAGTGGGGAAAATCGAAATCATGAATGCCGCTGTCGAATTATGTCACGCGCGGCTATCGTACTACGATACGAGGCAACGAGACGATGGATACAATCTCACCAGTGGCTCGTCACCGTCCCTACTGACTACCGACTACTGACTACCGACTACTTCCCCAAGGAGTGTGCAGCATGGCATCCGACATCCGTACCGAGACTGTTTCCTTCGCGTCGAATGGCGACACGGCGAATGGCTACCTCGCGACGCCACCGGGGGCGGGGCCGTTCTCGGCGGTCGTCGTCATCCAGGAGTGGTGGGGGCTGGACGCGCACATCAAGGACCTCGCGGAGCGGTTCGCGCAGGAGGGATTCATCGCCCTCGCGCCGGACCTGTACCACGGGCAGGTCACGACGGAGCCGGACGACGCGCGCAAGTTCTTGATGGCGCTCAACGGGCAGATCGCCGTGCGCGAGATCGGCGGCGCGATCGGCTACCTCAGCGACCTCCCCGCCGTCGAGCCGAAATCGGTCGGCGTGATCGGCTTCTGCATGGGCGGGCGGCTCTCCCTCACTGCCGCGTCCACCGGCGATGACCGGATCGGCGCGGCAATCGCCTTCTACGGTGGCGGCGTGCAGCCGACCGAGGAGTTCGTCGGCGGCATCAAGGCACCGGTGCTCGCGGTGTACGGCGCGGAGGACGCGGGCATCCCGCCGGAGCAGTATAACGGGCTGGCGGCAGAGATGGAGCGACAAGGGAAGACCTTCGACATGGTCGTCTACCCCGGCGCGGGCCACGCCTTCCTGAACGACACGCGCCCCGCCTATAACCCCGCCGCCGCCGCCGACGCATGGGCGCGCGCCGTGCAGTGGTTCCACACATATCTCGCCTGAATCAAGTCACCCACCTCCTCATGTACGTGCGACGGTCGAGCCGTCGCACGTACATGCTTAAAGCACCCAACGATGGCTGAACGCCCCTCATCCACACCCCGCAAACCGCGCTACGAGCAATGGCAACCCCTTTGACAGAACGCATCAAGGAGTGCATCTTAGACGTATCGCGATATATCGCGATTATATTTGATCGTATCAAGGAGATAGACAATGTTTCATGGACACGCCCCGCACGGGCCACAGCACCGGCACAACGAAGATCAGGAGCGCGGGCGGCGTGACGGCGGGTATCGCGGCGAGGGGCGAGGGGGCGGTCGGCGTGGGCCATTCGGCGGGCCTCCCGGCGGTTTCCCCGGTTTTGGTTTCGGTGGATTCTCGGAGGAAGGGGGGCGCTTTGGCGGGCGACGACCGCCCATCGAGCGCGGGATGCTGCGCTACCTGCTGCTCGACACGCTGAATGACCAGCCGAAGCACGGCTACGAGATCATCAAAGCCTTCGAGGAGCGCACGGGCGGGCAGTATGCCCCCAGCCCCGGCACGGTCTACCCGATGCTGCAACTGCTTGACGACCAGGGCATGATCCGCGCCGAGGAGGGTGCCGATCGCCGCACCTACCGCCTCACCGAATCGGGGCAAACCGAACTCACTGCCCACCGCGCCATGGTGGACGAATTCTGGGCGCGGTACGCGGCAGGCTCCGCCCCCGGCTTCAACCCGCACGAGGCGCGCTTCCTCGCGGAGGAGACGAAAGACCTCATGCAGACCATCTGGAATGGCGCGAAGTACACGATGGGGCGTGGCGATGCCGAGACGGTGCGCCGCATCCGCGCGGCGGTGGAGCGCTGCAAGAGCGAGGTGCGCGACATCGTCGCCGCCGCCCCCACCGCAACGCCCACCCCGGACGATGCCACGACCACCATCGTCTGATGGTCTGACACCGGCGATGTGCCAACACCATCGGCGGAGCACGTTTCATCCTGCTCCGCCGATGGCGTTATCGTGTCGGACGATAGCGACCGCGCAACGAATTGAAGGCGTCAGGGTTGGCGTTATTACTCCGCGATCGGGACGCCCTTCTTCTCGTTCCGTTTGCGGCGGCGTTCGGCCTGCCAGCCGGTTTGCGGCGCGGTGCGAATGAAGCTCATCGCGTGCGCGAGGTACGGCAGGAGCAGTTCGACCGCATCCTCATCGTGGCACGGCACCTCGACCCAGTTGGTCTTCGTGAGGTTCGCGCCGGGGTCGGGCGACCACCCGTCCGCACCATCGAACGCGCGGACGGCAGCGTTCTCGTCCGCCGGGGGTTTGAGGACGACGCCGCGCTCGCCGATGAAGGCGAAGAGACGACCATCGACGAAGTAGCCCTGATGCCCGAAGATTTTTCGCTTGGTGATGCCCGGCCAGTGGAGCACATGCTCCTCGACGTACGCCTGAATCTCCAGCGCCACGCTCTCCGTCACGATGCGGTCCCCCTCATCCGTGGGCGAAATGTCGCGTGGATCGCCGGGATCGCGCGCGGTTCCGGCTCCCGCTCCGTCGCCTCGATAGCAGGCGCGAGTAAGGCGAACTCGTTGCCGTCCGGGTCCACGACGATTGCCAGCGTCCCCCACGGGTAGTGTACGGGTTCCTCCGTGAAGATGCCACGCGCCACGAAGTTCTGATATGTCGCGTGATCGACGGCGTAGGTGATGCCCGTCGGACGCCCGATTACTCCCAGCGCGGTGTCGGCGTCCGCGACGGCGAGCGTGAGCGCGGTGCCACCATCGCCCACCTCCGCGCCGCCCTCCCACCGCCGACGCAACGGCAAGCCGAGTGAGCCACAATAAAAGAAGATCGCGCGGTCGAGATCGCGCACGAAGATGAAGACGGACTGCAACTGAGGAACAATCATGCGAACCACCTCGGTCGAACGAACAATGAGCCGCGACTGGCCAAGTAGAACAAATGTACGTATACCCGGCCCGGTTGTCAAGGGGTTTGCATGATTTCGGGGGAAGATGTGGCCCGCAGGTGCGTGTGGATCACCAGGAGAATGCCATCGTTGCCCACCGCGACGTGCGCCTCGGTCGCCGTCAGTTCGTTGGAGACGCCGATGTTGTCTCCGAGCGTGAAGGTCGATGGGAGGGGATAGCGCAGCCCATCGCCCCCGACGCCCGTCACCGCGCCCGTGAGTGCGAGGAGGGTGACGTATTCACCGGGGGCGCCACGAAGCGTGATCGATTCACCGGCGCGGAGGGCGAGCATCATATGCAATGGATCGATGAGCCGCACGCGGACACCTGCGAACTCCGGGTGCGCGAGTGAGAGGGCGGTCGCGAGCATGTGGTCGTAGCGCGGACCACCGAGCGCGCCGAGGACGGTCACCTCCGTCGCGCCACGAGCGATGGCGACAACGATGGCGAGGTGCGTGTCCGTGTAATCCTTCGCTACGGGATGCGTCTCGGTCGGCACGCCGCGCGCGTCGAGACGCGCGACGATCGCCGGCCCTGTCGTGTCGAAGTCCCCAACCGCGAGGTGTGGCACAATGCCGAGCTGTTCGAGCACGAGCGCACCGGCGTCCGCCCCGATCAGCAAATCCGCCGTAGCGCACCGCGCACGAACGAAGGCGTCGTCACCGGGCGGCCCGCCCGCGACGATTACGGCGTGCATCTGTCGGTCTCAGGGGAGAAGATGGAGGGGAAGAAGCCAGAAGCTAGAAGCCAGATGGCAGAAGCCGGAAGCTGGAAGCCAGAAGCCGGAACCCAGAAGCACGATGTCAACCATTTGTGATATTGCATGGCCCCCTCACTTCCATCTTCCGGTTTCTGGTTTCTTCCCCTCTGGTTTCTGGCCTCTGGCTTCTGGCTTCTTCCCATCTGACTTCCGGTTTCAGGGTTTCACGTAAAACTGCGTCAGGCGCGGGGGGCGCGTGCTGCCGGGTTGGTAGCTGATGAGCAGCAGGCCGGTCTGCTTCGGCACGCGGATAACGATGGCGCCCCTCATACCGACGCCCGGAGCAATTGCGGTTCTGCCGAAGCAGGGCGGCTTGTTTCCGGCGATCTCGGTTGCCGTGTCGGTCGTTTCCGGCATGAACACGACCGGCGCGCTCCGCTCCTGCGCGACGCTGAATTTCTCCGGCAGTGGGAAGACATCCCCACCGCCGATGTTCCAGATGGTGAGGTCCGCGATCATGAACTGCTCGTCCGCGCCGAGGGTCGCCCTGCCGCCCGGCTTTGTCGTGAAGTTGACACCGTTCAGTTGCACGATGATCCCGGCGTCCGGCACATAGACGGGCACGCCCGCCGCGATGGGGGTGTTCGGCTTCCATTCCAGCGCGATGGCGGGTATTTTCGTCGTCGCCGCCGGTGTGCCCGTGATGGCCGACCCGCCGGGCGCGCGGGTTGATGCGACGAGGGTTGCCGGGGTTGTGAGGGTGAGCGGTCTGCCGAAGGCGAAACTCTGCGTGATCGTGTCGATCAGGGGGCCGTACCGCTGCCGCGCGCCGGGGTCGAGCGGGAAGGTAATGCTCCATCCATCCGTTCCCTGCGCGACGAGTATCTGCCGAAACAAATACTCCTTGCCGCCGACGGCGCCGCTGTAGGTCAGCGCCTCGGCGGGGATATTGCCCACCGTGAGCGATTCCTGGCCCTGCTTCTTGTAATTGGTCATCGTCCCCGTAATTGCTTTGTCGGTGTTGGCGGCGAACTCCTTCGCGGTCGTACCGAGCGGCACAGGTTCGAGCGTGATCGTCAGGCTCACCAGCGTGTCCGGCGCATCGAAGGAGACGAGCGCCGTGCTCGCGGGCTTGGCAGGCGCGCGCGGTTGCCAGTCCTTCGGGACGGTGATCGTGAAGCGGCCCTGCGGGTCGACATATGGGGCGTCGCTCGCGGAGATGGTCGCGACAGTCGGGACCGCGCCGGAGACGGCGCGCGTCGGGATGGCGGCGGGTGAGCCGACCGATACCGTCGCCCGCCCGACGACGCTTGCGGCCCCGGCGACCGTTGGCGCGGTGATCGTCGGCAGAGAAGCCGACGCGCCCGGACTTGTCGCGGTGGGCGCGATACTGCTACCGCAGCCCGTCAGTGCAGCGATGATGACGATTGCGATACTGAGCCAGTGACGGCGCTCTGCCATGCCGACGCCTTTGATCCCCTTTGTCCGTGCCGCGCCCATTCCCCGGCGGTGCAGTATCGGGAGGCGGCGCGCATCCGTCGAGGCACAGACCCGTCTGCACGGAACGTGCGCGTATTGTACCAGCATGGCGGTTGAGGGCGTTCGCACGCGGGCGCACGGCGGGGAATAGGGGTATGATGCACGGCGTTCAAAGGGGCGGTCTGGGACACGGGAACGGGCGTCCGGTGGCATTGCCGCCGCTATCGTCCGCGCCGAGCGGCCTCGCGGTGGGCGAGGTTGGGTTGTTGTGAAGGAAGGATGACGGATGCCGACGATTACGGCCGAGGGTGAGAAGACATTTGAAGCGCCGGAGGGGAAGAAACTCGTCCTCGCGATCGAGGATGCGGGCATCGACATCCTGC
>JBBSII010000050.1:0-12811 GCA_038232175.1 Thermomicrobiales bacterium | reverse complement strand
GACTTGCCGCCGCGCCTTTGGATGCTCCTCGGCGCGGTCGCGCTGACGATCTTCCTCGCCTGCTTCATCGCCATTGTGCACGCCATCGGGTCGCACCGGGCGAACAGCGCGGCGTTGCGTGAACTCGATGCCGTCGCGGATACGCGGGCGCAGGCAGTCGCGCTGCGCGACCCGCAGGCGACGTACACGGCGCTGGTGGCGGTCGGCGGGGAGTTGGAGAAGGTCGCCGCGAAGGGCCGCGAGACGCAGCGCGTCTCGCGCGAGCGCACGCAACTGGTACAGGCGCTCGACACGGCGAGCAGTGTGACGCGGGTCACGCCGCGTGCGGCGCTCGCATTGCCGCACTTCGACGGCACCCCCGGCGCGCACCGCCTCATTATGGTCGGCGAGGACGGGAAGGTGTACGTCTTCGAGCGCGAGAAGAACGACTGGGGCGTGAACGCATTCGACCCGACGACGCAGAAGCTCGACCGCCTGTTCGGCACCGCAAGCGTCGCGAAGCAGGTCCCGGCGGGGGACGTGCGCGGGCTGATCTGGGTCGGTGGCCCCGCGACGACCGACCGTACGCGGCTCTTCGCGCGCACCGCCAACGGCACATGGGGCGAACTTGCGATCCCCGCCGTTGGGGAGAAGCGCCCGAACGCGATCGTGACGCTCGGCGACGGCTTGTACTTGCTCGATTCCGGCGCGGGTTTGATCGTCCGCGTGCCACTCGGCGCGGGGGGCGCGGCAAAAGTCTGGACGAATGACGCCGCCACCGCCGAACTCCGCACGGCGGTCGATATGGCGAGCGATGGGCAGACGATCTGGGCGCTGCTCGCGGATGGGCGGGTGCGCGGCTTCGTTGGTGGCGCACCCACGCAGTTGATCCCGCCCGCCGCCATCCCGCCGTTGAAGGAGGCCAACGTCATCACGACCTCGGCGGCCAGCCCGTACCTCTATGTCGTGGAGAATGGGCAGAACCGCATCCTGCGCATCCGCAAGAGCGACGGGCGGCTCATGCAGGTGTTGCGTGTCGCGGACGGTGCACCGCAGATCGCGGCGGTGCAGGGTGTTGCCATCGACGAGGGGCGGAGCGCCCTCTGGCTCGTCACGGCGGACGGTATCCTCGCTGTCCCGTTACCGCCAATCACGAGCAGCGAACGGGCTTGACATAATCAAAGTGGTACACTGGGATATAAAGGAGCGCGGAAAAAGTGCTGACGAGCATATCGATTGAGCAACGAAGGGAGGATGCGTGGCGCAACACCGCGTAAACGATCCATCACCGGATGCCCGCCCGCCGCTTGTTCGGGAAGTCGAAGCCGCCGCAGAGTCCGCATCGGCGCCCTCGCTGGTGCCGCATCCCTTCGCGCATCAGGCGGAGGCGGACTTCGCGGAATTGCTGAACTTCTACCGCATCCCGTGGCTGTATGAGCCGACCTCGTTCGCCATCGTGTGGGAGGGCGACACCGTCACGGAGATGTTCACCCCCGATTTCTACCTGCCCGATCAGGACCTCTACGTCGAACTGACGACGATGAAGCAGAGCCTCGTGACGAAGAAAAACCGCAAGGTGCGCCTCCTGCGCGAATTGTACCCGGAACTGCACATCAAATTGCTGTATCGCCGCGATTACCAGCAACTCGTCGCGCAGTACGGCTACGGCGCGCTCGAAATTACCGAGTTGCGGCCGGAGGATATCGACCGTATCCTCATTAGCCCCGCCGAGTTGCAGGAGCGCGTCGTCGCCTTGGGGGGGCAGATCTCCACCGACTACGCGGGCCGCTCCATCGTCCTCGTCGGTGTCCTCAAAGGCGTAACCTTCTTCCTCGCGGACCTCGCGCGCGCGATCACGCGCCCGTTGGCAATCGATTACCTCGCGGTCGCGGGGTACGGCACGCCCGCCAAGGGGCGCTCGCGTCAGCCGGGGGCCGTCCGCATCATCAAGGACCTCGATGAGGAGATCACGGGGCAGCACGTCATCCTCGTGGAGGACGTCGTCAACACCGGCCTCTCGCTGGCGTACATCCTCAAGCATCTGCGCGCGAAGAAGCCGGCGAGTATCTCGGTGGTGACGCTGCTCGACAAGCGCGACCGGCGGCTGGTCGAGGTGCCGCTCGCGTATGTTGGTTTCCCGTGCCCGAACGAGTTCGTCATCGGGTACGGCCTGGATTATCGCGAGCGCTACCGGAACCTGTCATTCCTCTGCGTGCTGAAGCCGGATGCGTACGAGCAGAGCACGTCGCTCCAGACGCGCGAGGACGTCGTGGTGCGGGAATCGGCAAGCGGGAAGTAAAAATAATAGGAGTGACGCAGTTCGCGAGAGAAATCGGGTGGTGGCGGGCTTTAACCTGCCTCTCTGTAGCAGACTAAAGCCCGACGCCACCGGGGAAATCGCCCCGAGTGCGTACGTTCTGGATAAAAAAGCAAAAGCCCCGTAAATTGCGGAGCATAAATCATTATGTCGATATACATGCGGGCGGCATCTCTGAAGACGCGGTAGTGCATGCGACCACCCCGATCTGTTGACATAATACCTGCCATGCAATCTATTCGCTGCGTTGACAATCGACGGTTTCTGTGGTAACGTGTCGTTGAGTACTCATATTCGCATCATTTTCATAGAATCGAAGGTACCGGTCAATGACCGGTGCGGAGCGTCCGGCCTATGAGTTGGAGGCTCACCGCTGTCGGCGGGTTGACACGACCCCGTATCGATGTATCGACGCTTCGATCACTCGCTATTCGGATGGAGGGAAACCCCGTGACGCATCAAGCGTTCAGCACGCAAGACCGTACCTTCATGTCGCGGCGCGCACTCATCAAGGCTGCTGCCGCCGCTACGGCGTCACTTGTTGGCGCGGTGGCGATGGCGCCCGGTATCGCGATAGCCGCCGACCCACCCGGTCAGGCCTCGCCGCCGACCGTCATCACGAACCCACCGCGCCAGTTCGGCCCGGACGCGCCGCCGAACCAGTACCCGGATCCCGATGTCCTCGCCATCGACCCGCAGTTCGGCAAGTACAGCGTCTTTAACTCACCGATCCAGCGGCTCTGGACCGGCGCGTTGTGGGCGGAAGGGCCGGCATGGAGCAGTGAGGGCCGCTATCTCCTCTGGAGCGATGTGGGCGGGAACGTCCAGTATCGCTGGTTGCAGGACGATGGCCACGTGACCGCGATGCGCACCCCCTCGAACAACAGCAATGGCAACACCTTCGACTTTCAGGGCCGCCAGCTCTCCTGTCAGGACTTCTTCCGTCGCGTCGTGCGGTGGGAACTGGACGGCTCGATGACCGTGATCGCGGATTCTTTCAATGGGAAGAAGCTGAATTCGCCCAACGACATCGTCCCGCACCCGGACGGTAGCATCTGGTTCACCGACCCGCCCTATGGCGACTCGTTGTTCGAGGGGCAGCCCGATACCGGCGGCAAGGTGAACCCCGCCATCGGCGCGCCTGATGGTGGCGGACTGACCCGGCAGTTGCCGAACTCGATCTACCGCGTCGACAAGAGCGGCAGGATCGACCTCGTCACCGATGAGGTCGAGGACCCGAACGGCCTGTGCTTCTCGCCCGATTACAAGACGCTGTACGTCTGCAACACGGGCGCGGGGCCGGGCGACACCAAGGGCGGGCCAGGAAACATTCTGGCGTACGATGTGTCGGGCGACAACAAGGTCGCAGGCCGCAGGGTGTTCACCGACATGATGGTCGATGGTGTGCATTGCGGGCCGGACGGCCTTCGCGCCGATGTGGACGGTAATCTCTGGTGTTCGAGCAATGGCCCCCTCGGCTACAGCGGCGTGCTCGTCTACACGCCACAGGGCAAACTGATCGGCCGCATCCGCCTGCCGGAGGTCTGCGCGAACCTCAGCTTCGGCGGACTGAAGCGCAATCGTCTCTTCATGACCGCCAGCGCGTCCCTCTACGCGGTCTACGTTAACACGCAGGGTGCCGCACCCGGATGATTGGGGATTAAGCCGTAGAAATCGCAATCGTCTGACGTGTTATCAATCATGGAAGTGAATTCTCCCCTCTCCATCGCCGCCGTGAACTGAGCACATCGAAGCGCTTGGGCGATGGCTCCGTACGAGAGGGGCCGGGGGTGAGGAATCGCTCAAGCGCATCCCGTCACCGTGCGGGATGTGCGGCGATCCAATCGGGCCAGTTAACGGTCGCACCGTCCACACCGGTTTCGAAGAGGCGGTCGATCTGCCACCGCTGGTCGATGCCCCACGCCCGGAGCGCCAACCCGTGCGCGTGGGCGAGCGCGACGCGCTCCGCAGTCAGTTGCCCGATGTGCAGGCAGAGTTGATCGATGCGACGCCGGGCGAGCCGTTCGAGCAGATCGGCGTCGCATCGCTGCGTCAGATAACCGAGCGGCACGGTGGGGTGCAGCGCACGAGCTTCCAGCAGGGGGTACCAGAGAAATGACGTGACCTGGGCACGCTCAATAACCTCGCGTGCGATGAGTAACGCCAGGAGCGGCGCTGTCGCGCGCGGGTCCTTGATCTCGAAGACGACGGGGATGCGGCCCACGTATTCGTCTACCATCTCATCAACCGTCAGCACGCGCTCGCCCGCGAACGCCGCGCCATACCAGCCGCCAAGGTCGCGCTCGCGCAGTTCCGCCAGCGTGTAGTCCGCCACCGGCCCGCGACCATCGGAGTTCCGGTCCACGAATGCATCGTGGAAGAGCACGAGATGACCGTCGGCGGTCATCTGCACGTCGGTCTCGATCCAATCAGCGTTCATGCCAAGTGCTGTGTCAAAAGCTGCGCGCGTGTTCTCGGGTGCGTAGCCCGACGCGCCCCGGTGCGCAATGTTCCACATGCTACCACCCCCTATTTCCGCCGCCATTCACCGTCGAAAGGATACAGGAACGGGGATGCGCCCGGATGAACGGGGTGTTATCGCAAAAGAAAAGGGCCACCCCAGGGTGACCCGACAGTGTGCGATGGATGAAGAAAACCTTACCCCATGCGGCGAGCGGAGTAGAACTTGGGGCCGTAGTAGCCGCCGTTGATGTTGCTCACAACGACGCCCGTGCCCTCGTTCTCGGCGTGGACGAAGCGCCCGTCACCAATATAGATGCCCGCGTGGGAGAGGCCGGCGGTGTAGGTGTTCGCGAAGAAGACAAGGTCGCCGGGTTGCATGTTCTCCTTCGAGACGAACTGCCCGGCGGATGCCTGACTGCCGATCGAGTGGGAGATATTCTGCCCCGCGACCTTCTGCACGATGTACATCACGAAACCCGAGCAGTCGAACCCTCTCGGCGACGCACCGGCCCAGACGTACGGGTAGCCGACGTACTTCATCGCCTCGGTGACGATGCGCCCGCCGAGCGGAGTCGCGGCATTCGGCACGGACTGGGGTGCGGGCGCGATTGACGCCTGGTCGCTCTTGGATGACTGATCGGTCTTGCTGGCGCTCGGCGGTGCCGGCAGCGGCTTCTTCTTCGTCGCGGCGTCGTCGGTCTTCGCCAGGAATGGGCCGACGACGAAGCCCTTCGTGCCGTCGAATGAGACGGGCACCCAGTTGCTGCCTTTCGTGTCCGTCGTCGCCTTGCCGGTGACGGTGACGACGGTGCCCTCTTCGAGGATCGTTAGGACATCGCCGCTATAGCCGGCATCATCGCGCAAGCGCACGCCCGCGCCGTCCGTTTTCGTGACCTTAACGCGGTCGCCATCTTTAACATCGGGGGCGGCGGGAACGTCCTGCGTGGCGCTCTTGGTATCGACTTTGGTGTCGGGGGCCGGGCCGGGGCCATTCGTCGGGGTGAGATAGGTTCCCATCAGAAAGCCATGCTTGCCCGCGTGATTGACGTGGTACCACGGAGTGCCGTCGTCGCTGAGTTTCGGCCCCTCGACGATCAGCACAATTGCCCCTTCCGGAACCATGCCGATCACATTGGCGTTTGTATCACTGTTATCGCGCAAACGAACACCGCCACCATCGGTGAAGGTGACGGAGGCGTAGCTGTCGAGTTTGCGGGCACTGATGAAGTCGGCGTCGATCCAACCGGTCTTGTCGCCGGCTTGCACCTGATACCACGAGACGCCATCGGCGCTCTTCGGGCCATTGGTGATGAGGATGACGGAACCGTCCTTCAGAGTCATCTGCACTTGGGCGCTCTTGGATGCATCCGCGCGCAAGCGGACGCCGTCACCGCCGGTGTTTGCAATCGTGGCGGTTTGCCCACCGGGGAAAATCACCGCAGCGGCAGGCGAGGCGAAGAGATATGATGTGAGCACAGTGGCGGAAGCAATGGCGGTGCGACGTAGTAATACGCGGCGTGTGAGCCGTTCGGACACTAACGGAACCCTCCCCAACAGGTGGCGCGTGGCAATGCGCCGCCCCATCTCTTTTCTGGCCATGCAGGCCGCACGAACGGGTATGTCGATCGTTGGCTCAACGGTTCTCCCCAGGACCGTTGAGCACCCCTTACACAACGAAACAGTGACTCGTACGCGTAGCCCGGGAACAGCCATTCAAGAGAGGTCCCCGGTTCTGTTCGCACCCTACACTGCGCCTTTTGGCATGTCAAGTTCTTTGCGTAGGATGAAAACCGGCGGATGCACTACCCGGATGACGGCGACATACTTTGCGATACTGCATCATCCCAATGGCCCAAGTCGGCGCTCCTCGACGTAGCGGCGCACGAATTCGTCACACGCATCAATCGTCTCCGCATCACCATCGAGGCGCGCGTCACGTAGCGCGTGAAGGATGTCGCGATAGACCGGGCCGGGTGTGACACCGAGTTCCTTGAGGTAATTTCCGACCGATCGCCCGCGTTGACGATCCTGCCGATCGACATGATCGAGCCGCGCGTAGAACTGCGCCGCATGGACAGCGGCCGGTTCGCCATCGAGAAGAATGAGCGCTTCACGTTCCGTTTGCTTCTCAAGGAGCGGACGGAGCGAGGAAAGGTTCCGCGCGGAAGCGATGAACTCCCGTTCTTCCCATACACGGACAAGCCCGCGAATCTTTGGCCACAGCGCGCCGAGCGGGATGTCCGCGATCAGGCGTTCGACCGCTTCCTCGCCTTGGCGGCAGACGAAGAATGCCCAGATCGGCCAGGTCTCGTTGCCGATCAGCCTCACCCGCCGTGCGACCCAATCATCCCAGACGAGCACGGGCGAGGTCGCGCGCAGTAGCCCGAACATGTCGAATGCGGCGAAGCAGGCGAGACGATCCGCCTCCTGGAGGCCGAGTTCCAGTTCGTGTCGCTTGCGATCCGATGAGATCGTTGCGAGCGCATCGGTCGCCAACGCCTTCGAGAACAACGCCGTCGTTTCCGATGCGAGCACGAAGCCGAAGCGCGCTACGTAGCGGAGCGCGCGGTAGAGGCGGGTCGGGTCGTCGCGGAAACTCGCATCGTGAAGGACGCGCACGATGCCGTCGCGAAGGTCCGCCAATCCATCGGTGGGGTCGAGGAGCGTACCGAACCCATCCCCCCCAATCGGCAGCGCCAGCGCGTTAATCGTGAAGTCCCGGCGATGCAGGTCCGACGCGACGGACGCGGGAAAGGTGACGACCGGCAACGCGCCGGGACGCGGATAGGTCTCGGTCCGGGCGGTGGCGATGTCGATGGCCGCGACGCCGTCATCCGTTGGGAGATGGACGGTCGCCGTGCCGAAGTCGGATGTCTTGTCAACGCTGGCGGGGAGCGTCGATGTGAGCCGCCGTGCGACGGCGCGGGCATCGACGGTCGTGAGGAGGTCAATGTCGCGCAGCGATGCCGACCTGTGCAGGAGATCGCGCACCGGCCCGCCGACGAGATACGCCTCGCCCCCTTCGGCCCGCGCGGCATCGCGCACGGCGGTCAGCACGGCGCGTTGCCCCGACGCGAGCGTGGCCCAGAGGTCGCGCGGATTTGGTTCGGGCGGCTTGACGTTCGATGACACCCTGACTCCCCGATGCGCGTTCCCACGTCCCACGTCCTGCCCCACATGGTATCATTCGCCGCATGAACAGGGGCGTTTCCGTACAACCAGCCGCACGAGCAGCCGCACATACATGCACAATCGAGAGCCGTTCCCCGGAACAGACGAGCCGGATTGGCGAGCAGATTGGCCACGGGTTGCGCGCGGGGGACGTGCTGCTCCTGCGCGGCGATCTCGGCGCGGGCAAGACGCAGTTCGCGCGCGGCGTCGCGGCGGGGCTGGCGATCCCCGGCCCGATCCCGTCGCCCACATTCACGCTCGTCAACGAGTACGACGGGCGGAACCGCTCCGGCGCGCGCGTCCCACTCGCGCACATCGACCTCTACCGCCTCGGCGATGGCGGCGACCTCGACAGTCTCGGGTTGGACGATTACCTTGGTGGCGCGTGGGCCGTCGTAATCGAATGGCCGGAGCGCGCGGTCGATGATGGCTTTGTGCCGCCGACGTACCTTGACGTTGCGCTCGTTGGTACCGGCGAGTCGTCGCGCACGCTCGTCTTCACCGTGCATGGTGACGCGGTGGGGTTGCTCGATCTGCTTGGGCCGGACGCACCATGAATGGGGAGCACGACGCGGGATTGCTCCTCGCGCTCGATACGTCTTCGCAGATGATCGGGTACGCCATCGCGGATCGGGACGGGCTGCGCGCCGAGGCGATCTGGCAGGGGCAGCGGCAGGGCACGGCGACGCTGCTCGCGGAGAGTATGCGCGCGCTCGAAGCGCTGGGGCGCACGCAGGACGATATTTGCGCAGTTGCCGTCGCGACGGGGCCGGGTTCGTTCAGCGGCTTGCGCGTGGGGCTTTCCATCGCCAAGGGGCTGGCGCTCGGGCTGGCGACCCCGATTATCGGTTGCCCGACACTAGCGATCACGGCGGAACCGTTCCGTTTCTCGGGGCGGCCGATCTGTGCGCTGGTCGCGGCGGGGCGCGCACGCTACGCATACGCCGTCTATGTGGAGCGGGGCGGCTCGCCTATCGAAACAATTCCCGCGACGCACGGCACGGCGGAGGAGATTGGCGCGATGCTTGCGACGCTGCGGGATGTGGTGATCTGTGGCGAACCTGACCCCGCCGCCATCGCGCTCTTCGCGGCGATACCGGGCGTCACGATTGCGCCGCCGGGTGGGCGCGCGCGGAGGCCGGGGGCATTGGCAGACATGGCGTGGCGGCGCATACTAGCGGGGGAGACCGATGACCTGGTCGCGCTTGAGCCGATCTACCTCCACACATCGTCCGCGACTGGCGCGGCGCGAGCCACGAAAGGATAAGTGGCGTTGCCTTACGTGATTGAGCCAATGACGATCGAGGACCTCGCGGAGGTCCACGTGGTCGAGGTGCAGTCCGTACCGACGCCGTGGCCGATCAGCGCATACCGGCGCGAACTCAACAACCCGCTCGGCAACCACTACCTCGTCTGCCGCTGGCGACCGCCGGAGCGCGCGGCGATGGAGGAGATGGATGCGCGGCATGGCCGCAGCCTGTTCCCGCTCTTCCATCGTCAGCAGGAGCGTGGCTCCGCGCCGCAGCACGCGCCGATTGTCGGCTTCGCGGGGATGTGGGTGCAGGCGGGCGAGGCGCACGTCACGATCATCGGCGTCTCTCCGGCGCATCGCGGGCGGGGCGTCGGCGAGTACATCTTCACCGCGTTGATCGACGAGGCGTTGCGACGGAACGCGACGTGGATCACGCTGGAAGTGCGCGTCTCCAACACGCGGGCGCAGGGCCTGTACACGAAGTACGGTTTCACGGTGCAGGGCACGCGCCGCCGCTACTACAGCGACGACGGCGAGGATGCCTACGTCATGTCGTCGCCGCCCGCGAACACCACCGCGTACCGGGAGCACTATACCGCCCTCCGTCAGATGAGCCATGCCCGGATCGCCCAGTTCTACGATTCCCTCGCCGGCGCGGCGGACCCGCGCTCCTACTCGGACGGACTCGCCCATGGACATCCTCGCGATTGAATCATCCTGCGACGAGACCGCTGCGGCGGTGATCAGCGGCGGGCGGCACGTCCGCAGCAACATTATCGCCTCGCAGAACGACTTGCACGCGCACTACGGCGGCGTGGTGCCCGAACTCGCCTCCCGCCGCCACGTCACTGAGATCGTGCCCGTCGTGCGGGCCGCGCTCGACGCTGCGGGCTGCACCTTCGATGACCTCGACGCGCTCGCGGTCACGCGGGGGCCGGGGCTGGCGGGGTCGCTGCTCGTCGGCGTCAACGTCGCCAAGAGCCTCGCGTGCGCCCGCGCGCTGCCGCTCATCGGCGTCAATCATCTCGAAGGGCACCTGTACGCGAACTGGCTCCTCCCCGATGGCATGACGGAGGCGGCGCAGCCCGCGTTCCCCGCCGTCGGGTTGATCGTGTCGGGGGGCCACACGTCGCTCGTGCTGATGACGGGGCACGGCAGTTACCGGCTGCTTGGCAGCACGCTGGACGATGCGGCGGGCGAGGCATTCGACAAGGGGGCGCGCCTGCTCGGCCTCGGCTATCCGGGCGGCCCCGCCATCTCGCGCGCCGCCGCCGCCGGTGATCCGTCGCGTTTTCCCTTCTCCCATGCGCGCACGGACAACCCCGCCGACTTCTCCTTCAGTGGCATCAAGACCGCGCTGCTGCGCGCCGTACAGCCATACCGTCTCACCGCCCTGCCCGCCGAACCGCAGGCGCGCGATACTGCGTTCGCGGTGCATCGCCCGGCGCGGCTGCGCGACGATCTGCCCGTCGCGGATTTCGCCGCCGCATACGAGGATGCCATCGTCAGGATGCTCGTCGCGCCCGTCGCGCGGGCGGCGCGGGAGCATGGTGCGGCGTCGGTGCTCCTTGCGGGGGGCGTCGCCGCCAATCGCCGACTGCGCGCGCGCCTCGCCGACGCCGTCCCTGTGCCACTCTTCTGCCCGCCACCCGTCTATTGCACCGACAACGCCGCGATGATCGGCGCGGCGGCGGAGCAGCGGCTGCGCGCGGGCGATTACGCCGCCTGGGACCTCGATGTCCACCCGTCGCTGCGTCTCGTGTGAGCCGCCACCCTGATTTACCGCGCGTCTTCCGCGTCGAGATAGGCGATCATCATCTGGTGCTCGATGTTCGCCATGTGGAAGGGCGTGCTCATCGGCCGGAAGCCGAACGATTCGTAGAGGGCTTTCGTGTACGTCTGCGCGCTGAGAGTGACATGGGGTAATCGCAGGTCGCGCGCGGCGTCCATCAGGTGCTGCATCATCGCGGTCGCGACGCCGAGCCGCCGGAACCGCGGCAGCACGCTCACCCACGCGATCTGCCCCTCCTGCCCGGTGCGCGAGCGCGAGAGATGGAGGCGGCCGGCGCCCGCCGGGACATCATCGACCAATCCGAGCGCGTGGATCGCGGTCGGGTCGTCGCGGTCGCCTTTCTCCGCGCCCTGCACGCCCTGCTCACCCGCGAAGACGGCGGCGCGGATCGCGTAGCACGCGGCACGGTCTTCGTCGGAGTCGGCGCGCCGGACGGCGATTTCAGCCATCCGCCGCGCTCGTTGGCATCCCCGCCAGCGCGGGTATCGGCCCGATCGGCTGCCCCTTCTGATCCGCCGGGATCGCGTTGTCCGCAATCGCCGCGCGGTCGATCACCTCGTCCGCCGCCAGGACACGCCGCAGCGCGACCGCCGCGACATCGAGCATCGAATCGTCGGGCGTGCGCGTCGTCAGTTTCTGGAGCGACATGCTCGGCGTGAGCAGGATGCGCATCCATCGCTTGTGGTAGTACTGCGCGCCCAACTTCAGGAACTCGTAGGCGATGCCTGCGATTACCGGGACGAAGACGATCCGGCTGAGGACGCGCAGCAGGAAGGGTGGCCGACCGAGCAGCGCAAAGATGACAATGGAGAAGAGGACGACGACGAGCAGGAAACCCGTGCCGCAGCGCGGGTGCTCGATCGGCATGGGCCGGATGTGCTCCACGTCGAGGGGCAGGCCGCGCTCGTACGCATGGATCGTCTTGTGCTCCGCGCCGTGATACTGGAAGACGCGCTTCACGTCCGGGATCAGCCCGATCAGGCCGAGGTAGAGCACGAGGATGCCGAGGCGGAAACATCCCTCGACGATGTTCGAGACGAGCGACGAGTGGATGTACCGATCCGTGAACCGGATCGCGACGAGCGGGAGGACGAAGAAGAGGCCGATGCCGAACAGGAGCGAGAAGGCGACGGTGGCCCAGAGGGCAACGCCGCTCAGCTCGGTCGGCTCCTCCGGCTTGTCACCGCTGCCGCGCTTCTTCTCCGGGTTGGGCACAAGCGCGGGCATCACGTCCGGCGCGACGGTGATGCCGGGGCTGGATTCCTCCTCCTGCAGGCCGACATTCGCAGAGAATACGAGGGCGCGCGTGCCGAGCAGTAGGGCGTCCCACAGGAGCGCTATGCCGCGCAGAAACGGCCACTTCATCACCCGCGACCGATAGACCCACGAGGTCAGCGGCTCCTGATAGTAGCGGATGCCCCCATCCGGCGCGCGCACGGCGACCGCCATCTTGCGCCGCCCGCGCATCATCACGCCCTCCATCACCGCTTGCCCGCCGTAGTGAAACGTCCCCATTCTGCCTCCATCGTCGCCGTAATTTGTCGCGAGGGCATGATACCACGTCGCTCTCATGCGGCGTTGTTGGCAGTGGGGGGTAGGAAATCTCCAGCCCGCCGCCACCAGTATGCCACCGCAAGATTCTCTGACGCGCGCCGCGTTTCAGGCGTTCTCTGCCTCCGCGTGCGTAAGCGCTTTTGCCGGTTCGGTGGCCGCCGCGTCCATCGGGAGCGTGGGCGCGCTGGTTGGTTCCGCCGAAGGAGCGGATCGCGGCGCGCCCTGCTCGGTCGGCGCGTCGGTGGTCAGGGCCGTATACTTCGCGACGTACGACTGGATCGTC
>JBBSII010000049.1:0-12903 GCA_038232175.1 Thermomicrobiales bacterium | reverse complement strand
CACTAGTGGACTGACTGCTCTTGAACGCCTTGAGGAACATTCCTTGATGGCCACTCAGCAGTTGTTCGTCGTCTTCAAGAGGTCGCATCGCAGCCAACTTCCCCGCTCTGGGGAGCGCGAAAGGCGGTATGTGTCCCGTCAAGATACTGTTGGCGAAATCGCCGGAGCGTTGAACGAAGGCCGTAAATGGGCACGACGCATGCCGAATCTCGCCTGCATCTTGCGACGATTCTGATTTCGCCAACAGTATCCCGTCAAGTGTGTAAATCGATCGAAGCGAGTCATTCTTCCGGTTGATCCGTCGAATCGTCGAACTATCGAATCGCCATCAGTGGCAGTCGCTGCGGCATCGGCTCAGATCGAAGGATCGGTGCGAGCGATTCCGCGCTGAAGTAGCACCGACTGACCTGCCATTCGTCGTGCTGCTCCGCGAGGATCATCCCCACCAGCCGGATCACCGCCGCATCATTCGGGAAAATGCCGACCACATCTGTTCGCCGCTTCACCTCCTTATTGAGCCGTTCCAACGGATTGTTCGACCAGATTTGTCGCCAGTGCGCGGCGGGAAAGGCAAGATAGGCGAGCACTTCCGCCTCCGCATCGTCCATCAGTTCCGCGAGGCGCGGGAAGCGGTCGCGAAAGCCGTCCGCCACCCGCCGCCATTGCTCGCGCGCACTCGCCGTGTCCGGCTGGGCGAAGACCGTGCGGATCGTCGCCGCGACGAGTTGCTGCGCGCTCTTCGGCACTAACGCGAGCGCGTTGCGCACGAAATGGACCCGGCAGCGTTGCCAACTCGCCCCCTGCATCACCGTCGTCACGGCCCGCTTCAATCCCGCATGGGCATCACTGATCACGAGGCGCACCCCGGTGAGTCCCCGCTCGACCAGTCCGCGCAGGAACTGCTCCCATGCTGCCCAGAGGGCTCCCGCTTCCTCCTCGCTCGGCCCGACATCGAGCCCCAACACTTCGCGCTGCCCGTCGGCGTTGACACCGATCACGATCACGACCGCCATCGAGACCACGCGCCCGTCCTGGCGCACCTTCAGATCGGTCGCATCCAACCAGCGATACGGATACGCGCCGGTGAGCGGTCGGGTGCGAAAGCGCTCCACCTCCGCATCCAGCGTTTCGCAGAGCCGCGACACCTCACTCTTGCTGATGCCGATGATGCCGAGCGCCTGCACCAGATCATCCACGCGTCGCGTCGAGACGCCGTGGACATACGCCTCCTGCACGACCGCGACGAGGGCCCGTTCCGCCCGACGGCGAGGATCGAGCAGGGCGGGGAAATAGCTGCCATCCCGCACGCGCGGGACGTGCAAATCAATCGTGCCGACGCGCGTATCCCAGCGCCGTTCCCGATAGCCATTGCGCTGTCCCGTGCGCTCCTCGGTGCGCGCATGGCGCTCCGCACCGACATGCTGCGTCACTGCCAGTTCCATTACCGCCTCACTAAACACCCGCATCCCTTCGCGCAGAAAATCGACATCCCCTGCCATCTGTGCCTTGCGTAGCAGCTTCGTCAGTCCTATGCTCAACGGATCGGTCATGGTGTGCCTCCTTCTTTGCGGTCTCGACAACCGGAGAAGAACGACATCATGACCGTCTACGTCAATCCTGACGCTTCCTACACACTTCCGGGGACATTACCGAAAGGCGCGGCAACGCCCCTACAAACCGCTATAACACGCATTAGGGTTTCTCACGATTGTCGGCGGGTTCCGCCGCGATAACGGGCGAAGAAACGCCGCCGATTGATGGGAGGCGCAGCAACGTCGCGGATGACGTCTTGGTACAGTGCTAACAGCATGGCAGCACACTCCTCCCATGTCGGCAAAGCGATTTTCCCGAGAATCAGCGGGCAGGAGAGCTGTTCTCGTATCGCCTCCGCCACCTCTTGGGGCGTGCTATCGGACAAGGTTGTGCGCGCGAACCCCCGTTCCGCAAGTTCGCGTAGGCCCGATGTGTTGGCCACCAGGACCGGACGGCCCAGTGCCAACGCCTCCATGACCGCCATCCCCTGGGACTCGTAGTCGCTCAGCAGGATCACCAGTGCTGCACTATTGAGCACGGTAGTCATCCCCTCGCGGTCGTCCGCAGGGATCGCGTTGATCTCCACACGGTCAGCAACTCCAAGCTTCCGCGCTATCCGTTGCAAGTCTGGCTCAAATGGCCCCGCACCAACGATGCGGAGGCGCACGTCTGGATAGTGCGGTACTAACCATGGCAGCGCGGCGATAACACGATGATGTCCCTTGTAACGCTCGAGTCGGCCCACCGAGACGATCAGCGTGCCATTCTCCCCTGACGCTGGCTGACTGTTCGACGCGGGCAGATACGAGCCATTGGGAATCACGACGAACTGCTCCGTCGGCAGGCGTAAGCGTTCGCGGAAGAACTCAGCCTCGAATGTGGAGACGGCAATCAGGCGCGGGGCCCGTGCCAGGAGCGGGCGAAGCAATGCACGCTGCACCCCACGCAGCGCGTTGCGCAGGTGGGAGGAATGGCCGCCACTATGGAATGTCAGGATATACGGGGTCCGGGATCGCCACGCTGCGAGCATGACCAAGGGGGCCAGTAGAGTGTGATATCCTTGGCAGTGGATGAGGTCCCAGTGGCCCCGCACGATGGTGCGATAGATGCCGGGAGCGAAATAATAATCCCAATCCCGGGGCCAAGCTCGCACCCGGAGTATCCGAATGCCATTCGATTCCTCCCTTGCCCTTAACCGGCCGCTGGAATCGGTCGTGAGCACGGTGACCTCACATCCGGCGGCAGCGGCGCGCGTTGCCACCTCATAAGTATGGATCTCAGTCCCGCCAATCGAGGGAAGATACCGTGCGGTCGCGAACAGTATCCGGAGTGGTCGCGTGGCCTCGTTCCCAAGATCTATCGACTTGACTGATTCCGTGTGTGTAGTCAATGATAACCACCTAAACTTAGAACTGTTTGTCATACCGATCACGTCCGCGCAAGGTGTTCAGCCCAATGGGGGACAACCGAGATGAAGGAATACCTCGATCTGTCACTGCTCGCGATCCTCCGCGACTTAACCACAATGCTGTCTAGTACTACAGCGACACTTCATCGTTCGTACTGCCTTGACGGTCATGGAATGCAGTCATTCTGCCACGTTCGTACTGGCGAAATCGCACGCAAATCCTGAAGTGTCGCTGTAGTACTAGAGGGTGTTATGAACTGTGTCATACTGCGAGACAGTGGGTGAGTCTCGTACCGGGCCGTCGCATTTCCGCATCGTTCGACCGGCTTCTCATCCGATTCCGTGGTCATCAGCCTCTGCAACTCCGCTCCATGGGAAGCATGCAAACGTTCCTATCGTCTCGCTCCCCGGGTTGTTGGCTCGGGTCAATACGGCACTTGGAAGTACCTAGTACTCTGACACACTGCCTTTACTGCATTGCAGATCTCTTGGTAGGGTACGGCTGCCGCTGATCGGCGCGGCATCCTTTCCTGCCGGAGGTGTGCCATGCGTCAGAAACTCCATCGCGTTTCCCTCACCGACGACGACCGCGCCGCCCTCTATCGTCTCGTCTCCTCCGGCATCGCTCCCGCGCGCCAGACCACCCATGCCCGCATCCTGCTGAAAGCGGACGAAGCGCCGGATGGCCCGGCATGGAAGGACGCCGCGATTGCGGATGCCCTCGACGTTGATCGCTCCACGGTCGCGCGTATCCGGGGGCGCTTCGTGCAGGGGGGATGCGCCGCCGCGCTCATCCATCGCCCATCCCGCGCGACCAGATCGCGCACCCTCTCCGGCGCCGACGAGGCGCACCTGATCGCGTTGGCGTGCAGCGCCCCGCCCACCGGACGCGAGCGGTGGAGCGTGCGCCTGCTGGCCGCCGAGTTCGTCACCGTCGAGGATGGCGCCCATGTCTCGCGCGAGTTGGTGCGGCGCACTTTGAAAAAAGCGCGCTCAAGCCGTGGCTGAAGCAGTGCTGGTGCATCCCGCCGAAGCAGAGTGCGGCCTTCGTCGCCTGCATGGAGGACGTCCTCGATGTCTACACCCGTCCCTACGACCCGCGCTTCCCGCAGGTCTGCATGGACGAGACGCACACCCAACTCTTGGGTGAGGTGCGCGAACCGCTGCCCTGCGCCCCCGGTCAACCCGCCCGCCACGTTCCCGAATACGTGCGGGGAGGCGTCGCCAACCTCTTCCTCGTCTGCGAGCCGTTGCGCGGTTGGCGGCATGTCACCATCACCGAACGGCGCACTGCCGTGGACTGGGCGCACTGTGTCAAGGACTTGGTCGATGCCCGGTACCCCGATGCCGAGAGGGTCGTGCTGGTGCTGGATCAACTGAACACGCACACCACGGCGTCGTTGTACGAAGCGTTCGCGCCTGCCGAGGCGAAGCGGATCGCCAACCGGCTGGAGATCCACCACACGCCGAAGCACGGCAGTTGGCTGAACATGGCGGAGATCGAGTTCAGCGTCTTGGTGCGCCAATGTCTGGGACAACGGCTGGCGGACCCGCAGACATTGCGCCGCGAAGTGGGAGCATGGGAAGGGGGGCGCAACGCGGCGGGCAGTCGGATCGACTGGCGCTTCACGACGGCGGATGCGCGGATCAAGTTGAAGCATCTCTACCCCGTCACCCAATGCGGTACACTCCTCGTGTCATGACACTAGGTCTTCTTTGGCCTCAAACGTGACCCACGAGCTTTTGGAAGATCGAACTCACTCCTCAGCTTCTGTGCTCGCCATCGGCCACGTAGATAGGCAAGAGGACCGAAGAATGCACCCTTGCGCTCGAGATGCGTCAACTCCTTCGGGTATTCAGACGCTTTCTTCCTGTTCTTCGGGGAACGGGAGCCGAACATATAGAACAGCCCGTAGGGGATTTTGCGCGCGAAGTCGACGAGCAGCCAAGGATTGTCCACGATGCATTTCGTCAGATAAGCCGTCAGCCCAATCCCATACCAGAGCATCTGCTTCTGCAGTCCGGTGTACTCGCGACGGTGTAGGTGACAGGCAATTGCTGCCGGCTCATAAACGAGGGTATACCCATTAATGATTATGTCGAAAAAGGCAGCTGGGTCTTCGGCACCAGCTACGCAAAGGTTGGGATCGAAACCGCCAAGGCTGCGAAAGACCGAGACCCTGAACGCCATACTGTTGCCCGAACCGAATGTGCCGGGAGCATAGGGGTAGAGGGCCAGCGCGGGCCGATGCTCGGCCAGATCGAAGATGCGCCTGGTGAACCCTTTACTGAAGCCACCAAACTGCTCGAACCATACCTGCGCGGGGGTCTCCAGCTCCAGCGGTAGGATCAGTCCGGTGACGCAGGCCACGTTGTCCGCAACTTGGAAGCCTTTGACCAGCTCGGCCAGCCAATACTGATCCACAATCACGTCATCGTCCGCGTACGCCACCGTCTCCCCCCGCGCTTCGATAAGCCCGCGGTTACGCGCCCATACGACACCAACGCGATCCTCGCGCACATAGCGCACATGAGAGAGATGACCGTAGGTGCCGTGGACCAGCTCAGCGGTCGCGTTCGTGCTCGGCGCGTTATCAACTACGAGGATCTCGTAACGCGGATAGTCCAACGCTAGCAGCGAACGCAAGGACTTGGCCAAGATATCGGCCCGGTCGCGGGTCGCGACGACCACGGTCGCGAAGGGGGCGTCGGCCAAGGTCCGCGCCCGCTCCTGCAGGCAGAGGGGGGCAGTGTGCGGCAGCCCGGCCGCGTCCAGCCCTGCGACCTCGGGCAGGGCGTCCCACCGTAGATGGGTGTTAATCTGCTGGCCCAGCGCTGCCCAGATGCGGCAGGCATACTCGTCGGCGCTCAGGCCCTTGTCGCCGAGCGGCAGATCCACCAAGCCGAGCGGCTGGGTGTGCAGGCGCACGAGCGCCCGCGCCCGACAGTAGTGCCGACCGGTCTCGCCGTCGACCGCAGAAACCGCTGGCAGCTGCTGGCTCAACTCGACCTCGAGGACCCGGACTGGCTCGAAATCCGCTGTCGTGCTTGGAAGAGCATGCTCAGTCATTCGCTTAAAGAGCGGCATATACTAACTTCTTTCCTTGCCTTGCTGACAAGATTCTCTAACTGCGAACCGCTCGGTAAGGGTTTCCTTTACGAACCAAGTGCAGCATGTCCGCACCAAGCCCCGTCTATTTTGTATCAGTCAGGATCAACTTGACGATTTGCCCACAATCCCTGTCAGATCGATTCTGCCTAAGGTATTGTTCCAGATGCGCGCCGTTTCTCGATCATCACATACGGCACATGGTTGTTACAGCACTGCCTGCGGCGATTCGGCCGACAAGTGCGTGCCGTACCGACCGTGTCACAAGACGCTCTTGCCGCCCTCCTAGATACCGACCCGCATTCTCCGACCAGATGCTATTGATTGAGCGTCTGCTTGAAGTATGCGGTGACGAGGTGCGTGAGGATCATATGCGCATCTTCGATGTAGCCGTAGTTGTCGCTCTCGACGATGATCGCGCGGTCGAGCACCTGCCGGACATCACCCCCATTGAAACCCAGTAGCCCAACCGTTCGTAGGCCCAGCAGCCGCGCCGCATTCACCGCCGCGACGATATTGGGCGAGTTGCCGCTCCCTGTGATGACGACGAGCAGGTCGCCCGCCTGCGCGAAGTTTCTCAATTGCTCCGCGAAGATCGTTTCATACCCCACATCGTTGCCCCACGCCGTGAGCAATGGAACGTTGTCGGTGAGGGCGATTACCCGGAAACGCTTCTCCCGGTCGTACTCTTTCCCGAGCACGGTCTTGCAGAGGTCGCACGCCATGTGCGACGCCGTTGCGGCGCTCCCCCCGTTGCCGATGACGAAGACCTGATTTCCCTGCTCGTAGGCGTCGTGGAGCGATTGGACAAAGGCCTGCACGTCATCATGCCGCAGCCGGTTGAGCGTCGCATGGAGGCCGACCAGATACGCGTCGATGAATTCTTGAGATCCGCCGTCGATGTGTCCCATCGCTTCACACCCCTTCTTCGATGTAGATGATTTTACTCCCCTGTGGTTCGAAGCGGAACGGCACGTGCCGGAGTTCCGGCAGCGCGGAGAGGATTTCGCCGTGTCGCTCCGGGGGCGCATAGAGCAGGAGGAAGCCGCCGCCGCCGGCACCCAGAATTTTCCCACCGATCGCACCGTGGCTCCGCGCGCGCTCGTACCAATCATTGATGCGCGCGTTGCTGATGCCCGACGCGAGCGTCATCTTCATCTGCCACGCCGCATGGAGGATTTCGCCGAATGAGTCGATATTGTCGCGGCACAGCTCCTCGCGCAGGTCGCGCGCCTGCATGGTCATCGCCCGCAGCGCATCCCGGCGTGCGTGGTCCGACTCGGTGTTTTTTTGTTGCTCGGCGAGCACGCCGTCCGCCGACCGCGTCAGGCCGGTGTAGAGCATCAGCAGCCGTTCTTGCAACCTCGCGCGTGTCGTCCCGCTGCAGATGATCGGGTCGACGAAGACGCTGCCGTCCGGGTTGAACTGGATGTACTGCAACCCCCCGTATCCGGCGATGTACTGGTCTTGCTTCCCGATGGGCTTGCCGCATCGCTCGATCTCGATCATGCACGATTCGCGTGCGAGCCGTTCCGCGCCCGCATACCGCCCCGTGTACGCATAGAGCGCGTTCAGCAACCCGACGCTGTAGGTGCTCGAGGATCCGAGGCCGGTGCCGGATGAGGGGATATCGGAGATGGAGGTGATCTCGATCCCCCCCTCGATCTCGACGACCGTCATCGCCTCGCGGATCAACTCATGCTGCAACTCGTCGACGTGATCGACGATCTCCGTCACGGAGTAACTGGCGCGGATCTTGTGGTCGAACTTCTTGTTCACGTTGATGTAGATGTACTTGTCGATCGCGGTGGTGACGACCGCCCCGGGCTCCTGTGAGAAGAAGGCGGGGAGGTCGCTGCCGCCGCCGACGAAGCTGATCCGCAACGGCGTGCGTGAAATAATCATGCCTCATACCCCCGTGGATAGCGCCGTCGCCAAGCCCACGCCGTTTCCACCATGGTGGTCAAATCGGGATACTGTGGTTCCCACCCCAACTCACGGTGGATACGGTCGGAGCTGGCGATGAGGCGCGCGGGATCGCCGATCCGGCGGGGTGCGGGGATCACCGGGATCTCCTTCCCCGTCACGCGACGAACCGTCTCGATCACGTCGCGGTTGGAATACCCGGTGCCGTTGGCCATGTTGTAGGCGTGGGCTTCCATCGACTCGATACTCTGAAGGGCGAGCACATGCGCCCGCGCGATATCCGAGACGTGGATATAGTCGCGGATGCACGTGCCGTCCGGCGTGTCGTAATCGGTGCCGAAGAGGTTGATCGCCGCACGCTCCCCGAGCGCCACGTCAAAGAGGATCGGGATGATATGCGTCTCGGGGCGGTGGTATTGCCCGTGCAGTTCCGTCGCGCCGCAGGCGTTGAAGTAGCGCAGCGAGACCGACCGCACCCGGTGGCACCGCCAGTACCAATCGAGGATCGTCTCGAACATCAACTTGGATGCACCGTAACTGTTCACGGGTACACGAGGGTGGGTTTCGACGATCGGCAGCGCGGCGGGCTCGCCATAGACGGCGGCGGTCGAGGAGAAAATGATCCTCCGCACCCCGGCGGCGACCATCGCATCGAGGAGATTCAGGCCGCCCGTGACATTGGCACGGAAGAATCGCCCCGGATCGCGCAACGATTCGTCGATCAATGCCTCGGCGGCGAGATGCACGACGGCGTCGACCGGATGGTCGGCCATGTATGCCGCCAACCACGCGCCGTCGAGCAGATCGCCCCGCACGAACTCCGCGCGCGCATCGACGGCCGCCCGATGCCCATGCTGGAGGTTGTCCAGCGCGACCACCGTATCTCCCCGCGCGACGAATTGCTCCGTGACGACACTCCCGATGTACCCTGCGGCACCCGTGACAAGCAGTTTCATCGCGCTACCTTCTCTGATACGAGACGAATGTGATCGAGCGCCGCGCCGAGGTCGGGCACGACGCGGCAACGCGATGGGGCGCCGTCGCCGAGACGCATCGCCTCTGCGGCGCCACGGCCCGTGCGTACGAGCACGCCCGGGACCTGTGCCGCCTCCGCAGCCTCGATATCGGTGAGCGCGTCCCCGACGAGATGCGAGCGCGTGAGGTCGAGTTGGAGATCGTCCCGTGCGCGCAGGAGCATTCCCGGAGCCGGTTTGCGGCAGTCGCAGTGCGCAGCCGGGTGATGCGGGCAGAGATAACAGGCATCCACCCGTCCCCCATGCGCTTCGATCTCCGCGACGATCTGCCGGTTGATCTGCACCGCGTCCGCGAGCGTGAGCAGGCCGCGCCCGATGGCCGACTGATTTGTCACAATGACGACAACGTACCCGAGCGCAGGGAGTTGGCGGATTGCGGCGAACGCGCCCGGCAGGAAGCGCACTTCCCGCCACGATTTCACATAATCGTCCCGGTTCTCGATGATCACCCCGTCGCGGTCCAGAAAGACGGCGGGGCGGGGGGCGCGTTGCGAGGCCGTGGCCTCAGTCCGTTGGTCCGGGGCATGGTCCCGGTTGGCCCACGCGAGCACACACTGATGAGTCTCCGATGCCATCCACAATCCTTTCTTTATGCGCCCGACATCTGGGTCGTGCGCCGTACGTCCCGGTATTGTCGCCGCTGACGACAGAGGGGGCATTATCCGGGCCGGCCGCTTGAAAAAGATGTCAGTGTGCATGGGAAACCCCTGACGGATCCGGTTCGACGAGCGCGTAGATGGTGGCGTCCGGGTTGGTGAAGCGCACCTGAAACCGGCCCGACGCGATCAGCGTCCGCTCGAGCGACTCCAAGGTGCCGGGCGGGAGGCCATCGAACAGCTCGACCTGCGCGCGCTGGCTGCGCGTGACAATGAGATAGACCGGGTTATGATCGGTGCGCGCTTCCTCGATCTTACCGAGCACCGCGTCGGTGTCCTGCCGCTTGATGATGTGCGCACCGAGCGTCGTGGACGGGTATTGCTCGAAGTTCTCGTACCCCAAGGGAGCGCTAAACTCCGCCGCGACCAGCAGCGACCCGGGGGGGGCGATCGCGTACAACTGGCGGACGGCGTCGACCTCCTGCGTCGTGAAGTAATCCATGCGCTCGTTGCCGTAGCGCGCGAACATGAATCCCGTTGTCAGCAACACCGTCGTGGCACCGATCGCCACCCCGGCCAGCCAGGGGTATTTCATCGCGTGCGATCCGACGAAGAGGGCGGCGGCGAAGAAGAGCACCGGCGGCAGCGTGAAGAAGTAGACGCGCAAAATCATTTCGCCGCCGTACGCTTGGAGCGCGAGCAGCGAGAAGGGCGCGATAGCGAGCAACACGAGCGTGAGATCTCTCTTGCCGCCCAGGAAGCGCCGCGCCCCCCCGAGCAGCGCAAGTCCCCAAACGATGGCCGTCAGGAGGAGGCGTACCCGCACCACGAGCAGGTGATCGGGGCTGCCCCCGAGTCGGTTGCCCACATTCGCCCCGACATTTTGGTCCACCTGACCGACATCGCCCGTGACAAGCGAGGTGTGGCCGGCGAAGAACGCCGTTGCCATGAAACTGATCCACGCGCAGAGCATCACGAGTAGCACGAGCGGCATCCCCCGCAGCGTCACCCGGTTCCAGAGGACGAGCGCGACCAGTACGATAAAGATCAAGAACGGCGTGAGTGTGTGGCTGCCAACGACCACGCCGAGCAAGGCCACGAGGATGATCACCAGCGCTGACCGCTGCCCTCGCGTGCTTGGCGTGCTCGGCGCCGTGTCTCCATCCGGCGCGAAGCGCGGGAATCTCCAGGTGAAGGGGCGCGGCCACCGTCGCGGCGACACGCCTCGCTTCGCACGTGCGGCCTTGAACCATGTGAGAAGGATGGCAATGATGACGAGATAGAAGAAAAAAGTCGCGGCCTGCGGCGCGAAATAGTCTTGGCCGACCCAGTTCGTCACGAAGAAAAACCACGCTCCCAGCCACACATGCCGCTGATTGTCCGTGGAGGCACGAAAGATCATGATGATCGGCCCAAGATAAAGCAGGTTGAAGAGGGCCGAGGACCATGGCGTCAGGCTGAGCGCGCTGTGGAACCCGGCGACGCGTGTAAAGAACGCCGCCGCGATGAAGAAGCCCGGCCAGTTGAAGTAGGTTTCGAATGTCGGGTCGACACGACCGTGACGCACGATATATTCGGTGAGGCCGACGTGACGGTAGGCGGTTGAGAGATGCATCGTGTGTTCCACGAGGGTCGTGGTGCCATACAGCATCCCCACAAGGATGACGAGATGCGCCAAGACGAGCGGGCCCCGCACCTGCCGTTGGCACACCGTCCCGCAAAAGCTCGCCGTCAGCAGCAGGAACGCGATCATCGTTGGCGGCCGCAACACGGAAATCAGCCCCAGATCGTTCATGCGGCTGATCTCGACCGATCGCAGCGACACAAGCCACAGTGCGGTCGCAACCACGAGGAGGAATAGCGGCCCTACGAGCGCCAAGGGGGGGAGGGAGAGCGCCTCGCGCCCGCGAACACGAGTAGCGGTTGCATCGAGAACGGACGTTTCCGCGTGTAAACCCTGCACCTTCTATCCCCCCCAGAAAAAATTACCGCAAATCAATGTGGTCATACCCGGATAAATCCCGATATTCTGTTTGGCCGGTGCATGCGAGCGAAGGGGAGCACGACTACCACTCCGCGAGTGCCTGCATTTCGTTTGGCAGTCTCTCCGTCGCTTCGGCGGTTGCCCCGGTGTGGGAGGGGTGATACATGCCGCGGCTCGCGGAAGCTGCAAACGTGATCGTTGAACCTTATCGCTATTGCTCGGGTCCGTCTGGGCGCGAAACAGGCCTGCAACGTGCCGAAGCTGCGATCTGTCTCGATCAACCGTATGCCTGCTTCCAACTGCGCGGTGGTGTGTCCGCCGCCCCCTGTCCCGCTGCATTTGCCGAATATCGGTTGCAGACCCGCTCACCGCCCGGGTAATCAGGGCAGCGAACCAGACGTTCAACGCAGCCATGGTACCATAACGGACGAGGCGTTGTGTGACGAAAACGATAAAGATCTTCAGCGTCGCGTCCTCCTTGGGTATCAATGTGACGATAAGTCGCTCCTTATTCCCCCGGCCGCGCCTCTGATGCCCGTCGTCCGCACTGTTGCTTCTCCTTATTCCCCCGAACCGAGCGAACGGTTCCTTGACCTATGTTTGTCGCCCCGCTTGGTGAGCTGGTATCATCGTCTCGCTCAGGGATCACCAGTGCGTGAACACGGCCACCGTGCGGAGGCCGGAAAGGAACACCCCTCGCGGCCCAAGCGAGCGAGTGACCGTCCTGGCGTAGCGGTCGGCGGTGATCGCGCACGAAGGCGGGGTCGAGGGTGCGGTGGAGGTGGCGAGAGGAACGATCCTTCGGCACATATGACTTTATCGGCGCACTTTTTCCACTCGAATACGAGGGAATGAGGGCCTAGTCCTCCACCACGGTAGTTTTGACACCTGACTCATTCTGCTGTAAGGATACCGCATCGCGAAGGAGGCGACGATGCGGAAAAAGGTCTCCGTGGTTGCACTGACGGATGACGAGCGGCACGCACTGCATGTCCTGATCCGTGGTGGCACGGCGCGGGCGCGGATGGTCAATCGGGCGCAGATTCTCCTGCACGCCGAGGAAGGCAAAGCGGACGGGGAGATTGCCGCCGCACTGCACACGAGCGAGAGCACGGTCGGGCGTATCCGCAAGCGGTTCGTCGAAGCGGGGCTGCACGGCGAGCTGAATGAGGTCGTCCGGCCCGGCGGCGCACGCACGTTGGGCGGCGAACAGGAAGCCCATCTCGTCGCGCTCGCCTGTAGCGACCCGCCGTCGGGCAGGAAGGACTGGACGATGCAGTTATTAGCGGATCGGTTGGTGACGCTCGGCATTG
>JBBSII010000048.1:0-12904 GCA_038232175.1 Thermomicrobiales bacterium | reverse complement strand
TGACCTGCCGGGCGTGACGCTCTTTCGGCGCGGCAAGGTGCGAGACACGTATCGCCTGAGCAACGATCTCCTGCTGTTTGTGACGACGGATCGCGTCTCGGCGTTCGACGTCGTGATGCCGAACGGCGTGCCGGACAAGGGCCGCGTGCTGACCGGGCTGTCCGTCTTCTGGTTCAACCGGATGCGCGACCTCGTGCCGAACCATCTCGTCTCGTCCGATGTCGCGGACTTGCCACCGACGCTCGTCGCGCAGCGCGACCTGCTCAAGGGACGCATCATGATCGGGCGCGCGGCGGAGCGGATCGACATTGAATGCGTCGCACGCGGCTACCTCGCGGGTTCGGGCTGGGCGGAGTACCGCACAACCGGCGCTGTCGCGGGCTACGACCTCCCCGCCGGGTTGACCGAGAGCGCGCGGTTGCCGCGCCCCCTCTTCACCCCGGCGATGAAGAATGACCGCGGCCACGACGAGAACATCACCCCCGCGCGGATGGCGGCACTTATCGGCGCGGACCTGACGCGGGAGTTGGAACGGCGGACATTGACGCTCTACGCGGAGGCGAGCGCATACGCGGCGGCGCGCGGCATCATCCTCGCGGACACGAAGTTCGAGTTTGGCTGGATCGACGGCGCGCTCACCCTGATTGATGAGGCGTTGACGCCCGATTCCTCGCGCTTCTGGGATATGGAAACGTACGAACCCGGTCGCCCGCAGGCGAGCATGGACAAGCAGCCGCTCCGCGACTGGCTCGAAGCGTCTGGCTGGGACAAGCAGCCGCCCGCGCCGACCCTCCCGCCGGACGTCATCGACGCGACCCGCGCCCGCTATGTGCGGGCGTACGAACGCCTGACCGGCACGAAACTCTAGCGAAGGAGCACGAGAAGATGCCGCGATGGCAAGCAGGCGTGACGGTGATGCTGAAGCCCGTCGTCAACGACCCGCAGGGGTTGGCGGTGGAGAGTGGGTTGCAGCAACTCGGCTACCGGGGCGTCTCGAATGTCCGCATCGGGAAATACATCGAGCTGGCGCTCGTCGCCGAGGACGAGGAGGAGGCGCGGGCGCGCGTCGAGGAGATGTGCGACAAACTCCTCGCGAACCCGGTGATCGAGGATTACGCCTATATGGTCGATGAGGCGTACGGCGAGAGTGAGGATGAAGCCGAGCTGGACCCGCTCGATGCCGAGGCGCGATAACGTGCCGCGTTCGGCAATGCGTAGCCGGTTCTTACAGGAAGCAGGGTTGACGGTTGACACTCCTACGGCTAAAGCCGATGGGATTCTCGCTTCATCGCTTCGTGCCCTTCGAGACATGTCCCGTCGGGTCTTACCGATGCTCCACGAGCGTTTAGGTGCGGTGTGTCCCACCGAGCACCGAAGAAACAGGGAAGGCGTTGAACGTTTTACCTCCGGGACTTCCCCGGAGAACCGGCAACTCTCAGTTCGTAAGGAGCAACCGATGGCTTGGTTATCACCATCAGTCCAGTGTGGTCAATTTACCACAATCGGGGACTCGTTTCCTCCCACGGCTGAAGCCGATGGGTTTCCACTCGGTGAACGTCTATGAAGTGCGCGGTCGTCTCCTTCCCCGGTAGCAATGGTGACATGGACGCGGTCCATGCGTTCAGCGACGCGCTCGGCGTGCCGACGGAGCGCGTCGGGCGCACCGAGACCGATCTGAGCCGCTTCGACATGGTCGTGCTCCCCGGCGGCTTCTCGTACGGCGACTACCTGCGCGCGGGCGCAATCGCCCGGTTCGCGCCGGTAATGGAGGCGGTGACGGCGTTCGCCAACGCGGGTCGCCCTGTGCTCGGCATGTGCAACGGCTTTCAGGTGCTGACCGAGGCGGGGTTGCTGCCGGGCGTCCTGATGCGGAACGCCAGCCTGCAATTCCGCTGCCGGTGGGTGCACATCCGGGTCGAGCGCACCGAGACGCCCTGGACCGCCGAGATCCCGCACGGCACGGTGCTCCGCCTCCCGATTGCCCACGGCGACGGGCGCTACGTCGTCGATGCCGAGATGCTGCCGCAATTGGAAGCGAACCGGCAGATCGTCTTCCGCTACTGCACGCCAGCGGGTGCGCTCTCCACGGAGACGAACCCGAACGGCGCGACAGCGCACATTGCGGGCGTCTGCAACGAGGCGGGGAATGTCGTCGGCCTGATGCCCCACCCCGAGCGGAGCACGGAACTGCTCACGGGCGGCGACGACGGCCTGCGGATCCTGCGGAGCGTGCTTGTCGCCGGTGGTGTCGCCCGATGACGGACGCATCGGCGATCACGCCCCTCCCCGTGCCCGATGCGCCCGCGTCGGACGCGCAACTCCGCGAGGTCGCCCTCTCGCGCGCCGAGTACTATCACGCCGTCGAGATGCTCGGGCGATTCCCCGCGCCCGTCGAACTCGGCATGATCGGCGCGCTGTGGAGCGAGCATTGCGGCTACAAGCACTCCCGCCCGCTCTTCACGATGTTCCCGACGACCGGGCCGCGCGTCCTTCAAGGACCAGGCGAGAATGCGGGCGTCGTCGATATTGGCGACGGATTGGCGCTCGCGCTCAAGATGGAGTCGCACAACCACCCAAGCGCGGTCGAGCCGTACCAGGGTGCGGCGACGGGGGTTGGCGGCATCGTGCGCGACATCTTCACGATGGGCGCGCGCCCGGTAGCGATCCTCGACGCGCTTCGCTTCGGCCCGCTCGATGAGCCGCGCAACAAGTACCTCTTCGCCGGCGTCGTCGCAGGGATCGGCGGCTACGGCAACTCGCTCGGCATCCCAACGGTCGGCGGCGAGATCAACGTCCACCCGTCGTACCGGGGAAGCCCGCTCGTCAACGCGATGTGCGTCGGCATCGCGCCGCACGCGCGCGTCACGCGGGCGAGCGCGGGAGAGCCGGGGAATATCCTGCTGCTCATCGGCGCGGCGACCGGGCGGGATGGCATCCACGGCGCAACGTTCGCCTCCGGCGACCTCGATGCGGCGGCGATGGAGCGGCGGCCCGCTGTACAGGTCGGCAACCCCTTCCTCGAAAAATTGCTGATGGAGGCGTGCCTCGAACTGCTCGAAACGGACGACGTGGTCGGGATGCAGGACCTCGGCGCGGCGGGGATCACGAGCAGTGCGGTCGAGTGCGCGGGCCGCGCCGACGCGGGAATTGAGATTGACACCCAAAAAGTGGCGCGGCGCGAGCGGGGCATGACCGCGTACGAGGTGATGCTCTCCGAGAGCCAGGAGCGGATGCTCGTGATCGTCAAGCCGGAGGCGGTGCAGCGCGTCCGCGAGCGGTTCGCGCGGTGGGAGTTACACGCGGACGCCGTCGGCATCGTCACGGGCGACGGGCGGGTGAAAATCCGCGATGGGAACGCGCTCGTCGTCGATCTGCCGACCGTCATGCTGACCGACGGCTGCCCGATGTACACACCGCCCGCCGTGGAGAGCGCCGACACCATCGCACGACGCGCGTTCGACCTCGGAACGGTGCCGGACATCGACCCCGTTGATGTCGTCGCGGCGCTGACGAAACTGCTGAGCCACCCGGACATCGCCTCCAAGCGCCCGGTCTGGGAGACGTACGACCACACGATTGGCACGAACACCGTGCTCGGCCCCGGCGCGGGCGACGCCGCCGTGCTCCGCGTGCGCGGCAGCCGCCGGGGAATCGCGCTGACGACCGACTGCAACGCGCGCTACTGCGGCCTGGACCCGTACGTCGGCGCTGTCCACGCGGTGGCGGAGGCAGCGCGGAACCTCGCGTGCGTCGGCGCAGAACCCGTCGCCGTCACCGACTGCCTCAACTTCGGCAACCCAGAGCGGCCCGAAATTTACTTCCAACTGCGGGAGGCGGTGCGCGGCATCGCGGATGCCTGCCGCGCCTTTTCCATCCCCGTCGTCAGCGGCAATGTGAGTCTCTACAACGACGGGATCGCGGGCGCGATCCTGCCGACACCACTGATCGGCATGGCGGGCGTGCTCGACGACATCGACCATCGCGCCGGGATGGCCTTCCCGCCCGACGGCATCCTGCTCCTGCTCGGCCCCACCACCGCGACCATCGGTGCGTCTGCGTACCTCGCGACGGTGTGCGGCATCGAGGCGGGTGCGCCGCCGCCCGTCGATCTGACCATCGCGCTGGCGATGCAGATCGTCCTGCGCGACGTGATCGCCGCGGGCCACATCCGCGCGGCGCACGACCTCTCCGATGGCGGCCTCGTCGTCGCGCTCGCCGAGGGCTGCATCGCGGGGGGCGTCGGCTGTGACATCACTATGCCCAACGCGCTCGTTGCCGCCGCCGATGGGCGACTAGATGCTCTGCTCTTCGGGGAGGCCGCATCGCGCGTTCTGCTCGCGGTCGCGCCGGACGCGATCAACGCTGTCGAGGATCGGGCGGCGCGGGGAAATCTTCCGGTGCAGATCCTTGGACGAACCACCGCGACGCCGCAGTTCGCGCTGCGCGGCTACATGAATGTGCCGCTCCAGCACCTCATCACCGCCTGGGAAACTGCGCTCACCTAGCGCGGACAGGGGCGGGGAACCTTCCCCGCCTTCCTCTCACCCAACGGAACAAACCACCACGTCGCTCCCTGTGATAGGATGGTGTGAGCGATCCATGAGCGTTGCGTAACGAGCAGGGAGCCTGTAGCGTGTCGGTTATCGCAGACGCACACCCACCTGGCTATTCGCGATGGAACCCGAACAGCTGGGAACGCTGGCAGCGCAACCAGTGGGCGATCTACATCGCCGTACTGATCTCCTTCCTCAGTTTCACCTTCGTGATGCCATTCCTGCCACAGTTTGTCCTCGAACTCGGCGTCCACGACCCGGCCCGCGCCGCGCTCTGGTCGGGGTTGCTCTTTGGGGTCAGCCCGCTCATCGGCGGCTTGCTCACGCCGTTCTGGGTGAGCGTCGCGCAGCGCACCGGTAACAAGCCGATGGTGATGCGCTCGCTCCTTTCTTACGTCGTCCTCATCAGCCTGATGGGAATCTGCACGAATATCTGGCAACTGCTCGCCTTGCGCATCCTGCTCGGCGTCTTCTCCGGCTTCAGCTCGTTCGCCATTGCGGTCATCAGCGTCACAGTACCGAAGGATCGCGTCTCGCAGGCAATCGGCACGCTCCAGTCCGTCCAGTTCGCGGCGTCCGCGATCGGGCCGATCTTCGGCGGCACGCTATCGGACATCTTCGGGTTGCGCAACACCTTCTTCGTCTCCGCCGCGTTCAGCATCCTCGCGGCGGTCGCATTCCAGTGGCTCTTCGACGCGGTGCACGATCGGGGCGCGATCCCAGCGCGGCGCGAGCGGGCGTCGATTTCCGTGCTGGCGCACCTACCCGGCTTCCTCGCGATCATGGTCACGCTCTTCGCCGTGAATTTCATCGAGCGCACCTTCGGGCCGCTGATCCCGCTGTACGTGAAGCACCTCCACGCGCCGGAGGAGTTTCTCGCCACCATCGCCGGTGCGGTCGTGACGCTCGGGTCGCTCGCCGCCGCCATCGCCGCGTTCGCGATGGGCAGACTTGGCCGCTCCCGTAACCCGCGCAACCTCCTGATCCTGACGCTCTCCTTCGGCTGCGTCATGCTCATCCCGATCACCTTCGCGCAGCAATGGTGGCAACTGCTCCTCTATCGCCCGGTGCTCGCCCTCTTCATCGGCGGCAACACGACGCTCTGCTACGCCATCGCCGCCCGCGCGCTCCCCACCCAGTGGAAGGTGACGGCGTTCGGTGCGCTCGGTGGCCTTGCGATGATCGGCGGCGCGTCCGCCGCATTCGTCGCCGGGATCGTGACGGACCTGACCCACAGTTTGCGCGCGATCTTCGGCATCGATACCATCCTGTACGCTTTGCTGGTTCTGCTCGCGTGGCGCGCGATCCATCTCCCTGACGAGTCACAATCCCCCTCTGCCGTTGGCGTCGCGTCATCAACGGCGGTCGGCGCACCGGGGGACGGCTGACATGCGCATCGACAACATCGCCGATCACCCCGATCTCATCGGGACGGTCGCGCGCTGGCAGTGGGAGGAGTGGGGCCATCTCGACCCGGACGACTCGCTCGCCGCGCGGATCGCGAGCATCGGCGGTCAGACTGCCACGGTCCACATCCCGACGACCTCCATCGCCCTCGACGGCGACGAACCGCTCGGGACGGCGAGCCTGACCACGCACGACATGGCAAGCCACCCCGAACTCTCACCGTGGCTCGCCAGCGTCTATGTCACACCCACCGCGCGCGGGCGCGGGGTGGCGAGCGCGCTCGTGCGGCACGTCGTGGGGCTGGCAGCGGCGATGGGCGTCGCGCGGCTGTACCTCTACACGGAAAGCGCGCAGGGATTGTATGAAAGGCTCGGCTGGCACGTGATCGCGGCGGAGCATTTCGAAGGGCATCCCGTCACGATCATGTCGATTGACACCGCGATCAAGACCATAACGGAGCACGACTCGCAATCGCCCTGAAAACGCATTGCGACGAGGGAGACAGAAAAGCGGCCACCACTGGCAGCCGCTTCGAGGCACTTTGTTCTGTGGAAATACTCCGCTACGACGGGCGGTTCCGTTGCGCGGCGGGTTCGTTCTCGACATTGTCGCGGCGAACTGGCGCGGGGCCGTACCCATTTCCATTACCACCGCTATTGCCGTTAACATTGCCGTTCGGCACAGAGCCGTTGCGCCCATTGTCGTGCTGCTGCGCGCCGTTCGCGCCGTTGCGTCCGTTCTCATGACGCCGCGCGGATTCGTCGCCGAAGTCAACGGGCAAATCGACGACGTAGGGATCCGTCTGCACCGGAGAAATCGGGCGCGCGGGCAGAACTTCGGTGCGTGCTGACTGCTCGGGCACGGGCGGGCGGCGGGCAGGGCTATACGGCGCAGAAACAGGCTGATGCTGGTTCTGGTTGCCGTTCTGGTACTGCTGAATTGGCACGGGTTGGATTGGGATAGGCTGCGGTTGACCCGGCGGCGCGTTCGCGTACACCGGTTCGCCGGGCGCGCCCTCCATCGGCGGGCTGTTGCCGAGCCGCTCGCGGATCGTCGCCATCAGCCGCCCGATGCTGCTTTCTTCGGCCTCCGGCACGGCGGCCGGTTCGAGTTCGGTCGCGCAGTAGGGGCAGATATCCCACGTCACGCGGACGAGATGGCCGCAGTTCGGGCACTCGTGGCGCAACTCGGTGTGGCATGCGGGGCAGACGATCCAGTCGTTCTCGATGGCGCGGTGGCAACTGTGGCACCGGGGCAGGTCTTCGAGGTCTTGCAGGAGATATTCTTCTTCGAGCGAACGCTGGAACGCCTCGTCGAGCGTTTCGCGCGGGCGCAGCACCATGTAGAGGAGTGCACCCGGTACGAAGAAGAGCACCGAAAGCAACGTCGCGAAGATTTGCGTCACGACGCTGCGGGAGCGCTGCTCAATGTCCCGGTACGTCCAGACGATGAGCGCGAACCAGAGCGCCGCGACATAGGCAAGGCCGAGCGCGATCATCAGTTTCGCGCCGGAGGCAATCACTTCGAGTACTTTATCCATCCATCATTCCCCCTCGCCGGGACGCTCGTTCGACGCGGACCCCGGACCTGCTGCGACCGCTCACGGCAGTTCCCGTCAGTCTACCACAATGCGCTCGAACCGAACGACGCGCAACGCGAAGATCGCCGCCCCGCCGACCTGCACCTCGATTGGATTCGGCATGTAAAACTCGCCCGGTTCCATCACGGGCATGAGCGGGTTCATGTACTGCGTGCGGGTGTAGCAGTTCTGCTTGAGAATACGGAGGATGTCCGGCACCTGCGCCTCGTCCACGCCGATCAACACCGTCACGTTCGATTCGCGCAGGAAGCCGCCCGCACTGTTGATCTGCGTCGCGCGGTATCCGTTCTGTGTGAGCGCGGCGAGCAGGCGATCCGCATCCCGCCCCTGAACCACCGCGAAAATCAGCTTCATGGCCCAAACCCGCTTTCTCAGTCGTACGCCGCAGTCACTACGCTCCGTTCAACCAGAGGGGCGATTGCCGCCTGCACCGCCGCCGCGACGGCCGCTTCCGACCCACTCGCGTCGATCACGCGCCAGCGCTCCGGCTCCGCCATGGTGAGAGCATGATACCCGTTGCGGACCCGTTCGTGAAATGCGTCTCCCGCATTGTCCAGCCTGTTCCACTCACCCGCGCCGCGCCGTCGCCGGTCGAGTCCCGCCGCAACCGGGAGGTCGAGCAGGAAGGTGATGTCCGGCATCAGGCCACCCGTCGCGATCGCATTGAGCGTCGAGAGTGTCCCGATATCGAGGCCGCGCCCGTACCCCTGATACGCGAAGGTCGAATCGGCGTAGCGGTCGCAGATGACGATGATTCCGTCCCGCAGTGCCGGGCGGACGATCTCCGCGACGAACTGCGCGCGCGACGCGACGTACAGCAGCGCCTCCGCCATTGGTTCCATGCCATCATTCTTGTGATCGAGAACCAGTGCGCGGATCTGCTCGCTGATCGCCGCGCCGCCCGGCTCGCGGGTCATCAGCGTGCGAAACCCACGGCGTGTGAGCGCGCGCTCCAGCAGACGCGCTTGCGTCGTCTTCCCGCACCCCTCAACCCCTTCAAATGTGATGAACATCGCGCCCTCGCATCCTATGCGCCGGTTTCAATCCTCACCCCCGGCCCCTCTCGTACGGAGCTATCGCCCGAATGCCTCGATACGATGGGATCATGGCGGCGATGGCTCCGTAGAGAGGGGAGGAGAGGGTTTTGCAATCGACGCTACGCGCCTCACCCTCACGCTGTCCGTACACCTTGCTGCGGATGCTACACGACAAGCGACCGGAATGCAAAGCGACGTCGGGACGCCACGACAGATTGGGAGAGGCGGCGCTATTCCACGCCGCGATAGATTTCCACACGACGGTCCGCGCCCTGCCCACGACTCCGCGAGCGCAGGTTGTACCGCTCCGCCATCTGATGCTGCAACCGCCGGATGTACGAGGACTGCGGGCGCAACTCCACCGCCTCGACATTCTCCAGCACGCTGCTGATTGCCACCTCCGCCTCCTCCATCGCCTGGAGCTGCGGATCGGACGGACGCTCCGGCTCCGGCACGGGGCGGCTCACCTCGAAGACATTGCCGAGGACGCTCTCCATCTGCTGCTGCGTGTTGGAGCGCAGCACGTAGACCGGCGTCCCGTTGACCTCGGATTCCACCAGCGGCTGGGGCCGACGGCGGTAGTAGTTCTTCAGGGTCATCACCGCGTCCGCTTCCTTGATCGTGCGGACGATCACCGCCGCGACGCGGAGCGCACGGATCGCCTCCTCCAAACGGTTGCGGCTGACACCGAAGGGGTAGATCCGCAGCGGCTTCTCTTCCGTGCCCCGTCCGCGCCGCACGGGATCGCGCAACTCGTGGACGGCGGGTGCATGCCGCTCCGGCACAACGGTGTCAGCGTCGACGAAAGGGTTCGGTTGCGCCTTTGCCCGCGCCGCCGCGTGGCCGGACGGAGCCATGCCCGTCAACCGCTCCATTGATGTCATCGTCTCCGAGGCGCGCACACTATTCCTGCCGGAGAGGCGCTCCGGCAGGAGGACGGGCGCCTGGCTGCGGCGCTCGTTCCATTGCCCGCGACCACTACCACTGTCGCGGTCGCGATCACGCCCGCGCTGGGTGGCACCGAAGCGCGCCGGGACGGAGAGGACTTCGTAGCCGCCATCATCCTGCCGCTGCCGCACCTCCGGCTCGACGCTCTGATTGCGCAGCGTCGCGTCGACCATCGCCGCGACATCGAGGTAGACGGCGACCTGATCGCGCTCGCGCAGTTCCACCATGACGGAGAATGTTGGCGGCGCTTTCCGTTCGAGGATCGACTTCTGCGTGCCGCGTCGCCGCGCCTCCTCGTCCGACAGGGTGACGGACTGGATGCCGCCGATCAGGTCGGAGAGCGTCGGGTTGAGCATCAGGTTTTCGAGCGTGTTGCCGTGCGCGGTGCCGATGAGCTGGACGCCACGCTCGGCAATTGTCCGCGCCGCCGCCGCCTCCAACTCCGTGCCGATCTCGTCGATGACGATGACCTCCGGCATGTGGTTCTCCACCGCCTCGATCATCACGCCGTGCTGCGCCGTCGGCGTCGGCACCTGCATCCGCCGCGCCCGCCCGATCGACGGGTGCGGGATGTCGCCGTCGCCCGCGATCTCGTTGGATGTATCGACGATGACGACGCGCTTGCGGAAATCATCCCCAAGCACGCGCGCCACCTCGCGCAGCATCGTCGTCTTGCCGACGCCGGGGCGACCAAGCATCAGGATGCTCTCACCGGACTCGACGAGATCGCGGATGATCGCGATCGTGCCGTACACCGCGCGACCGATCCGGCAGGTGAGACCGACGATGTCCCCCTTGCGGTTGCGGATCGCAGAGATGCGGTGCAGCGTCCGCTCGATGCCGGCGCGGTTGTCCCCGCCGAACTGCCCGATGCGCTCCGCGACGTACGCGAGGTCCTCGCGCGTCACCTCAGAGTCGCCCAGGCTGACTTCATCACCCTCGTAGCGCGCCTCGGCGTACCGGCCGAGGTCCATCACGATTTCCAGGAGCGCGTCGCGGTTGCCGAGTTCGGTGAGCGCGGCGGTGATGCGCGGGGGGAGGACAGAAAGCAAATCTTCGAGGTTGTCGGTAACTTCACTCTCGTACTGTCGGCGCTGCGAGGTCGGTTGCGCGGTGCGCTCTGCTGGCTCGGTCGTCTCAAAGGGGTCGTAGAGATTTTCCAACTCTGCACCTTCTTACCCGCTGAGTGGCTGGGAGATCCCGGTACGACGCGGGCTCGCGCCGGGCATTGCGTTGGGTAAACCGTGGGGAGTGCTCGCCGCGGGCTTACGACGGCTCCCCGTCATGACACGGCCACAATGGCCGAATGAACCGGTGCCACAACCGGATCGGGGTCTGACTCGTCCGACGTGCCGACAACGACGGCACACGCCCGGCGGCAACCTTGCGAAGGGACGGTAGGGGAGCAAAAGCCGGTGCCGCCTCCCGTACCGAGATGGTCGTGTATTTCACCAGCAGTAACTGGCGAATGAGGGCGGAGAAACCGAGTTCGTCCAGCATCCCACCCAAGTCTTCCTGATGACCGAGCGTGCGCACATAGACGAGATCGCCCTCGCCCGCCGGCAACGCCGCGAGCACCCCCTGGATGAACGCAGTCAGGTTCACGCGCGATTCGGGCCGATACAGCACGTCGATCAGGTGCGAATGCTCGCCACTCAGGGTGCGCGCGTACGCCGTCACCTCATGCACCTCGCCGATCCAGTAGGCGGCGCGGCTTGTCCCCCGGCGCGGAATATCCCAGTAGCTACTCGTGCGCGCCTCGGCGAACTGCATCGCCTTCGGCGTCGTGAGCGTGTAAAGTTGGTGGATCGCCCATGTCTCACCCCCCGTTTGGCGGTGCAACGCAATCTGCTCGCCCGCCGCGACCGCCGTCTTGTGATACGGCGCGACATACAGCATCTCGCGACCATACGTGATGTATCCCGCGTCTCGCAGGGCAATCATCGCGTCCGCGTTGTCGGGCGCGCGGGCGAAGAGTCGCGTCGCGCCACGCCGACCGGCGGTGCGGGTCACGGCATCCAGCAGCGCGGCCCACATCGTATCGCGCGCCTCCGCTGAACCGATCCGGTCCTTCCGGCCATACGCGAGGTAGAGCATGTCCCACGTGTGGCTATCCCGCCGGGCGCGCGCCTGCGCGTACGCCCCAATCGTGCCGTTCTGGACGAGCGCAAACGTCCAGACATTGCCGAGCCACGGGGCGACACCGCGCACCGCCGCTCGCACCGGGCGCATCCCCACGACGATCCCCTCCGGCATATCGAGCCGCGCGGTCTCACCCCGTAGCCGCCGAATGGCAGGGATATCGGTCCAGTGCACGGGGCGAATTGAATAGGGGGTACGCTGCTGCGGGGGTATCGATCTGTCGGTACGTTGACGAACGCTCGTCATCCGCTGTTGCCCTCGGTCGTCATGCGCAAACGGCCCGTACTCGTAGTATACCGTAGAACAGGCGTACCGACTAGGGGTGTACGTATATGCTCATCAAATGCTCACAAGGTGCGTTTCTGCACTGTGCAATTACCCGATTCCGGGGCAATTCTCGCACGTTATGTGCCGACGCACCGGGGCAATTTCCGTCCTCCCGCGTAGTTGACAAAGAGGGAGCGGTACGCAACCCTACCACCCATGCATCGCACGACGGAACCCGCCGCGACCACGCCGCCGGGATGCCGAGTAACAAGTAGAAAGTGGAAAGTAAAAAGTGGACACGGCGGGTATACGTCTTCGCGTTACTCATTACTCGTTACTCGTTACTCGTTACTCGTCGCGGCGCGTCCAGGCCGCGTTGCCCGCCGCTGCCCCGCCGCTGCTCCTGCTCGCCCTCGCCATGATTCCTTTCTGGTCGGCGCTGCTGCATCCGAACCGCATCGCCCTCTCCACCGATATTCTGTCGAACGTCTCCAGCCCGTGGAACGCCGCACCCGTCCGCGCTCGCCCGCTCAACGGGCTGCAAGGTGACGGCGTCCTGCTGCTCGCGCCGATGCGGCACTTCACGCGGGAATCACTCGCCGCCGGTCGCTTTCCGCTGTGGAACCCGTACGCGCTCGGTGGCTCACCCTTCTTCGCGAACGATCAGTCCGCCGTGCTTTATCCGTTGAACGTCCTCACACTGCCACTCCCGTTCGCGACGGGATGGGCGCTCACCGCCATCGCGAAACTCTTTCTCGCGGGCATTGGCGCCTATCGCTACACCCGCACGCTCGGCGTCCGGCGGATTAGCGCGACGTTCGGCGCGGTCGCCTTCATGGAGAGCGCGCCCATCGTCAACTGGGTGCATTGGCCGTTGGTGGGCGTGGCAATCTGCCTCCCGTGGCTCTTCTGGGGCATCGAGCGACTGCTCGGTGCGACGGGGCCGCGCC
>JBBSII010000047.1:0-12949 GCA_038232175.1 Thermomicrobiales bacterium | reverse complement strand
CAATTCGATTGACCGGCCCTTCTCCACTGTGCAGCCGGGAAGGGAGTTCAGGAAGGTCTTGCCGTACCGCTTCGTCAGGACGCGCGAATCGAGGACAGCGCAGACGCCTCGGTCGGTGGAGGAGCGGATCAACCGCCCGAATCCCTGCCGGAACTGGAGCACCGCCTGCGGCACCGCGAACTCCACGAACGGCTCCACGAATCCCTCCGAGCGCGCCTGAAAGACCGGGTCGCTCGGCACCTTGAAGGGGAGTTTCGTGATCACGAGCACCGAGAGCGCGTCGCCGACGACATCCACCCCCTCCCAGAATGAGGAAGTGCCGAAGAGCACCATCTCCTGGTGCTGCTTGAACCGCTCGATCAACTGGCGCGGGCCGCCGTCGATGCGCTGCCCGAGGACGATGATCCCCGCCGCTTCGAGGATCGGCTTCACCGCGCGGTACGTCGCCTGGAGCGCGCTGTACGACGTGAAGAGGACGAGCGCGCGCCCGCGCGTCGCCTCGCAGAGGCCGATGATCGTGTCCTGCAACCCCTTCTGGTAGCCGGGGCGATTCGGCTCCGGCATGTCCTCCACGGTGTAGAGCAATGCCGAGCGGCGGTAATCGAAGGGTGAATCGACCGCGACGGCGGTGGACTCGTCCGGCTCGATGCCGAGGCGGGAACTGAGGTAGTCGAAACTGCCGTCCGTCGTCATTGTTGCGCTGGTGAGGACGACGGTGCGGCGGGGCAGGAACAAGTCCGCGTGGAGCGTCGCGCCGACGTGGAGCGGCGCGGCCTTGACGCTGACGGTGCGCGATGTCTCCACCGCCGCGACGCCGGGGATGAGCGACGCTTCCGGCGGTGCGTGGTGCTGGCCCGACTGACCGCCGCGTTGCCCCTCGATCTCCGTCCAGTAGACCATGTCCGGGTCCGGCTCCGCGAGGGCCGCCGCCGCGCCGACGCGCAAATCCGTGCCGACCCGGAGCGCGCGCGTCAGAGCGAGCAGCGTCTCGTCCTGCTCTTGCATCGTCTCGTCCGGCAGGCGGTAGACCTGCTCGAAGATGCTCGTGAGGCTCTGCTGGATAATCGAGAGGGGCAGCGAGAGTTCGTCCCAGGCGATCTCCACATCCGTCCAGCCGGGGTCATTGCGCACGCTCTGCGTGATCCGCAGGCGCGTGTCCGTTTCCGTCTGCGGGCGGCCCGCGAGGAAGACGGCGAGGCGGTCGAAAAGGGCAATCGTCAGCGTCCGCGTCTCGTCGATGCGCGGCAGGAGGTCGCCGCAGAAGCGTGTCACGTCCGCCTGCACGTCGGCGGGCGTCTTGCCGGTGCGGACGCGGATCGGCAGGTCGGTGAGCAGGCCGCGCGGGCCGTCGGCGTGCGGCTCCGCGAGTTGGTTGAGGAAGTTGAGTACGGTCGCGCGCTCGAAGGCGTAGCCGAGTTGATTTGTTGCCTCGTCCTCCAGATGGTGCGCCTCATCGACGATCAGGTGCTCGTAGGGCGGCAGCACGCCGCTATTCGTCGTCATGTCGGAGAGGAGCAGGGCATGATTGACGATCACGACGTGCGCATTCTCCGCCGCCCGCCGCGCCCGCTGCACGAAGCATTGCCCCCGCTTCTGGAAGACGCACGACGACGGGCAACTGTCCGGCCCCGCGTTGACGCGGTTCCACGCCTGCAGAACGCCGCTCCGCCGCTCGTCGTCCGTGAAGCGTAGTTCGCCCACATCGCCGGTGTCCGTCGTCTGGAGCCAGAGGAGGAGACGAAGCATCAGCCGCGCATCGGCGGGCGCAAGGCTGGGGTTGCCGCGCAGTTTGAACCAGCGGTAGAGGCAGAGGTAGTTCGCCCGCCCCTTGACGACGGTCGCGCGGAACTCAGCGGGCAGGCTCGCCCCGTTCGCCGCAGGCGCGCCGCCAATCGTCGCGAGGACGTGCTGGAGGTCGGGGATGTCCTTCTTCGCCAACTGGTCTTGCAGGGCAATCGTCGCGGTGCTGACGACGACCGTCTCGCCGTGCTCGACCGCGTGCGCCACGGCGGGGACGAGGTACGCGACGGACTTGCCGGTGCCGGTGCCCGCCTCCACAAGGAGTGTTTCGCCGTTGTTGAACGCCTCCGCAACCGAGCCGAGCATCTCCATCTGCTGCGGACGGTGCTCGTAGTGCGGGAACGCCTCCGCGAACGGCCCGTCTGGCCGGAAGGTGTCGAGCAGGGCGCGGGTGTCGAGCGGGCGCTGGCTGGTCGTGCTCCGCAGCGGCTCAGGGCGCGGGCGGGGCATCAGATAGAGGAGATCGACGCCGCCCTCCTTCTCGGATTGCCCGCCGCCCGCCTGCGCGCGTAGTTGCTGGAGGATGCTCGCGCCGACGCCCGCGCCGGACGTCTCCTGCTGCTTCTCCCGCTGCACCTGCCGGAAGAGGCGCGCGAACGGCGATTGCCCGGTCTCCGCGAGGCGGGTGAGTTCGCCGAGCGTCTCCAGGTCGCACTCCGCGATCCGGTCCAGGAGCGCCTGGAAGACCGCCGCCGTCAACTCGCAGTCGCCGAGTGCGCGGTGCTCCTGCGATGTGCCGACCTGCAACCGCTCCGCGATGCGTGCGAGGCTGTAGACCGGCAAGTCGGGGATCAGGAGCGTCGCTAGTTCGTAGGTGTCGTAGACCGGGTTGTCAAGCACCAGCCCCTGCGCCGCCAGCAGTTTCAGGTCGAACTCGACGGACTGCCCGACGATCGGGTGGCGCTTGATGAAGGCGCGGAGTTGCGGCGCAACGCTGCTGAAGGGCGGCGCGGCCTGCAACATCGCGTTCGTGATCCCCGTCAGTTGGGCCGTGCTGAGGGGCACGGATCGGAGGGGGCGCACGAATGATGTCCACCGCTCGAGGATGCGCTCGCTCGTGAAGATGACCGCCGCGACCTCGATGATCTCGTTGTTGCGCTCATTCGCCGTTGCCTCGACATCGACCGCGACGTAGATCGGCGTCGCCGGTTGTGCGGGTGACGACGCGCCGGGGCGATTGGGCAGCGCGCCGGGGCGCGGCCGACTTGGTGGGGGCAGGGGTGACACAGATCGTTCTCCCGGCGGGCGCCGCAACGGGCGCGACGGTGGTTCACATTGTGGCTGTTCGGTGCGGGCGGACGCGGCGCGCCGAACAGGAAGGGTATTGTACCAGAAGATTCCTGACCCTCCGCGTTACGCTTCATGCCGCAACAGCGCCAGAATTTGTGCCTTTGCGTCGGTCGGGATAGCGGCGTCGGCGTCCACTGCGCGGATGAGATCGGCGCGGGTGATGACGCTCCGTTCACCGGCCCAACACTGGTGCGCGAGATGGAGGTGCGCCGTGAGGCCGGTCTCCGGCGCAACCTGGCGTACCAGGTGAAAGAACCGCGAGAAGTCCGCCGCGAGGTCAGGCGCGAGGATGGATAGGCCGAACTGCTTGTGCGCGGCGCGGAACCCGGCCTCCCAGTCGATGCGCGGCACAAACGGCGATTCCGGTTGCGCGAGGTCGATGTGCGCGACGGAGGGCGCGCCGTCATCGTCGATGGTAAGGATCGCGACGCTCCGCACGCGCTGGCGCATCTCCGCGTTCGGCGCGGCGATCGCGCCGGGGTTGATGAGCAGGATGCCGTCCTCCTCGTAGGTCAGCGGGATGTGGATGTGGCCGAAGACGACGATTCGTGCGCCCGCGCGCCGTCCCATCGCGATGCGCCGCGCCAGTTTTGGCGCCCAATCGTCGCTCTTGCGCGCCTCCATCTCCTCCGCACGGTCGGGGTAGTGGCTGTGGGTGAGCAGGATGCGCTGCCCATGCACGCCGATGATTTGTTGGTACGGCAGTTCGCGCGCCTCGTCCGGCCCGTGGTCGTTGCCGTGCACGGCGATGACGGGTGCGATCGCGCTCAGTCGGTCGAGCACCCAGAGTTCGCCCACATCGCCTGCATGGAGCAGCAGGTCAACGCCGCGCAGTGCGTCGAACACGGCAGGCGGGAGCGCACGACAGCGCGCGGGCATGTGGGTGTCGGCAATCAGGCCGATGCGAACTGCGGTCATGCCCCATTCTCCTTCCCATTCCATGAGGGAAACAGGGAATTACGTCTGCTCCGTGATCCGCGCCACGGCCGCCGGAATATCCGCCAACGCGCGCACGACGGGGAAATCCGCATCCTCGTGGCGTCCGTGCCGGTCGATCAGGATTGGGTGCATCCCCATCGCCCGCGCGCCGCCGATATCCGCCGTCGCGTTGTCGCCGATGTGCACGGTCTCTTCGGGGCGCACATCGAATGCGTAGAGCGCGTGGTCGAAGATCGCCGCGTGGGGCTTCGATGCGCCAACGCGCGCGGAGGTGATAATGTGCTCGAAGTATCCGGTGATACCGAGGCCGTCGCAGAGGTCGGGCAGGTTCCACGACCAGTTCGAGATGATGCCGAGGCGGTAGCCCGCGTCGCGCAGCGCGTCCAACGTCGGGATCGCGTCGGGCAAGAGATGGAAGTGCGCGGGCGTCTCGAACTCACGCTGCAATGTTTCGAGGATGCGCGCCGTCCGCTCGTCCATCGGCGCGCCCGCGCGGCGGAGAATTTCGCCGTTGATGTCGCGGTAATATCGCTGGTCCGCGTCCGCGCTTGCCTCGTACGTCATGCGCGACTCGTCGGCGTCGAGTTCGCCGAAGACGGCGCGGGTCGCCGCCGCGAGCGCATCGTGCTCCAGGTGGATGCCCCGCGCCGCGCAGACATTGATGTAGAGCGTCTCCCACGAGGGGAGGATCGTCGTCAGCGTGTCGCCCATGTCGAAGAAGACGACGCGAATTGGTTTATCCATGTGGCGCGCCCTCACTCCTTGATCGAGACGACCCGCCCGCCCGTCATCGCGACGAGATCGGCCGGGGCGAGCGGGAAGACCGCGTTCGGGTTGCCCGCCGCCGCCCATAGCTGCGAGAACTGCAAGAGATCGCCGTCGATTAACGTCGTCAGCGGCTCGCGATGGCCGAGCGGCGGGATGCCGCCAATCGCGAACCCGGTCACATCGCGGACGAACGCAGCATCCGGCTTGACAATTGGCTCATTAACGAGCGCCGCGACCTTCGCCGTATCGACGCGGTTCGCGCCGCTCGCGATGATGAGAATCGGCTGACCCGTGGATTGCCCTTTGAAAACGAGCGACTTCGCGATCTGCCCGACAGTGCAGCCGACCGCCTGCGCCGCCTCGGCGGCGGTGCGCGCCGTCTCCCGCAGTTCGATCACGCGCTGCGCGAAGCCGCGCAGCCGCAGGGCGTCCTGCACCCGCTGGGCGCTCGCGCTCAAGGGCGCGCCCGTCTCGCTGGGTTGCGCGGTCATGAGGCGTCATATCCCGCGAGGGCAAGGATGAGTAGGAGCAGTTGTTGCAGGCCGGTGGTGATCGTCGGGATGTGGATGAATTCCTCCACGCGGTGCGCGTTGCCGCCCTCGGCGATGCCGATGCAGATCGCGGGGATGCCGAGGCCGATGGGCACATTCGCGTCCGTGCTGCTCGCGTCGAGCGTCGGCGCGATGCCGAGTGCGCGGAGTATCTCCATGCTCGTCCGCACGATCGGCGCGTCGGCGGCGATCTCGCCCGCAGGCCGGTCGCCAAGCATCTCCGCCGACACCTGCACATCCGCGATGTGGACATTCCGCACGGTGCGCTCGACGCTCGACGCCAGTTTTTCGAGGTTCGCCTGCGAGATGGAGCGGAGGTCGATCAGCGCGGAGGCGGACGGTGCGATAGTGTTGACCGAGACGCCGCCCTCAATCGTGCCGACGGAGAGGGACGTCTTCGGTGTGGCGGGGATCGGTAGGGCGGTGAGATCCGTGATGATGCGCGAGAGGATGTGAATGGCGTTCGGGCGGCCGTAGTTGCCCCACGAGTGGCCTCCCGGCCCCTGCACCACAATCCGGTAGCGGCGACTGCCGACCGCGCGGTGCGTCACGCGCCCGAGGTTGTGCCCCTCCACGGCGATCACGCCGCCGAGTCCGTCGCGATGGTTCTGAACCGCCTCGCGCATCCCGCGCAGATTGCCCAGCCCTTCCTCCCCGACATCCGCGACGAAGAGCACGTCGCCGGACGTGACGACATCGAGGGTGTCCAGCAGGCGCGCCGCCGTCAGCATCGCCGCGACGCCGAGGCTGTTGTCGCCGATGCCGGGGCCGCTGATGCGGTCGGGCGTGCGCCGCATGGTGAGGTCGGTCTCCGCCGAAAAGACCGTGTCAATGTGTGCGGCGATCATCAGCGTCGGGCCGTTCCCGCCGCCCGGTCGCCGCCCGATGGCGTTGCCGACCGCATCGATATGCACGTCCGCGAGACCAATCGCCGTCATTTCCTGCGCGACGAACGCCGCCCGCGCCTCCTCCGCACCCGTCGGGGCAGAGATCTGCGCGACGCGCGCCGTGAGGGCGATGGTGTCCGAGAGGGCGAGTGTGGCCCGGCTAAGAAGGCGCTCAACGTCCGGTTGCGCGCGTAAACGGTCGATGGTCGGTGTTCGCGTGCCGATGGCGGGTGCCTCTTTCTTCCGCTCCGATCAAGGTCTGCGTCACGTGCCGACGCGCCGATGTACCGCCGCGTAGTATAGCGCACCGGCGGGGAGGCCGGTGCGCCGGGGGAGGGGAAGAGGATTGACGGGGATGGTCAGCGGTCAGTCCGCGAAGAGTTCGTGAATATTGCCGTCCGGGTCGGCGAAAAAGGCGGTGCGCTGCCCCCACGGCATTGTCGCGGGCGGCTGGACGGGCGTCGCACCCTTCGCGGTAATCTCCGCGTAGGCGCGATCGACATCGTCTCGCGTCGGGCAAGGGAAGGCGAGTTCGAACACTTGACCGCGCGCCAGTTCGCTGAAACTGGGATGACGCGTTGCGTTCACTAACTCCGTACGGTTACAGATCGCGAAACGGACGCCCTCGCTGACGAACTCCGTCATATCGTCCTGCGGGTTCTCGGTCGCGAAGCCGAGGACATCCCGGTAGAACGCGACGAGCCGTGGCACATCGTCGGTGAGGATCGTGATGAGCGCGATCTTTGCCTGCATCTTTGGCTCCTCTCAAATCAAACAGTGAACCGACACGAGACCAAACCGAATCGACGCAAAGAACACAAAGACGCAAAGAGCGCAAAGGGGAGCAATAATTTCCCCCCTTTCCCTTTGCGCCTTTGCGGTTCATCCGATTTCTCTCTTCGCACGCTAGATGTGTGAGAGCGGGCGCTGCCGCATCTCGACGGGGCGCGGCACCGGCGACGCACCACCGAGTATTTCCAGGCGGCGACCAACCCGCACGAGCAGGCGACCACCCCATGCCGCGAGGTCGGACATGTGGTTGCGTGACTGCCCGCATTCTGCAAGCAGCCGCTCCCGCGCGGCGCCTGCGATACGCTCCTCGATGTACTGCCGCGAAAGTTCATAGACTCGCTCATCATGCATCATCATTGCCGCGCCTCCATATGTCTCTCTGCCTGTTCCGATTCATAGTATAGAACATTAGTTCTGATATGTCAACCCCGACGGTATGTACGTATATCTTCGGTGCTGGCACAACGCACATGGAAAAACCTTGATTAGAACGCCATTGGGCGGTTTGCGAGACGGTCGCTGAGGGGGTATAATCAGGCGGTTTTCGGCCGCAACCGCCAGTGTTCGACACACGGCGGAGCAGCGGATTCGTAGGCCGTACCCCGGCGGCTGGAGGCGGTGGATGGCAGCAACAGTCGAACATCTCACAGACCCAACAATCCTCGTCGTAGATTTCCTCAAGGCCGACGCGATGGGCCGGACGCGGCGCTACGTCCTCGATCTCCCCGTCCTTGATCTGGACGGCACGCTGGAGGCGCGCGATGTGCACGCGGAGTTCCGCGTCGTGCGCGTCGGCGCGGGCCTGCTGGCGGAGGGGATCGTGCGCGCATCGGTGGACCTCGAATGCGTGCGGACGCTGGAGACCTTCCCGCAGCCGGTCGAGGGGGAGTTCGCTGAGCAGTTCCGCCCGACCGTCGATGTCGTCACGGGACGCATCATCAAGGCCGCCGATGACGAGGAGGAAGAGGAGCCAGAGACGTTCCCCATCAGCGATAATCATGAGATCGATCTGCGCGAGCCGCTGCGGCAGGTGATCCTCGTTGAGCTGCCGATGCAGCCGGTCGCGCCGGGGACGGAGCCGGTCCTTCTGGACGAGACAACGCCGGATGAGGCAAGCAACCCGTTCGCGGTGCTCGGGACGCTCTTGCGGGATGAGCGCGAGTAGGCTATCATGCCCAGACGAACGACGATCGACGCGGAGTGCCGCGCGGGAGCGTTGGTTTCCGTGGTCACGATAGGAGAGTAGACATATGGGAGCGGTACCAAAGTTTCGTAGTTCACGCGGGAAGCGTGGCTCACGCCGCAGCCACGATCACATCACACCGGTGCATCTCGTCGTCTGCCCAAATTGCCGCTCATACATGCGCTCGCATCACGTCTGCCCGACGTGCGGCAACTACCGCGGCAACCAGGTGATCGAGATCAAGCAGCGCGCCCGCCGCACGGAGCAATAATCCGGCGTCGTTGCGTTTGTACGTAAACAGGAAATGGGAGTGGTCATTGCCACTCCCGTTTTGTTGTGGTCATCCGTTGGCTGGTGGGTCTTTGAATCCGCCAATCGGGATCACCCGTTACCTAAACGGTGCACCTCGTCCCCCTGCGGGCCCGTCAGGAATGTGAACGAGTCCCGGACGATGCGTGTCTGTGCGAGGGCGGTGTTGTAATTCGCCGTTGTTGCGCCGAATGTGAGGACGTAGAAGTTGCTGCCGTAGATGAGGGCATACTGGAGGACGTGCGCCGGGGTTCCTTCGACTGAGATGAACGATTCGATCAGCACCGCCGGTTGCTCCGCGAGGGTTGTCGCGGTGTACGTGGCGGGCCCTTGCTGATACCCGCTGAATGACCGTCGAAGGCCCGGAATCGATTGCACCACGATGTTCGTCAATGTCGCATCGCTCGGTTCGCCCGGCACGATGACGACGTTGAATGATACTCCTGTGAGGGATGTGGATTCATACGAGACGAAGGCCGTCTGCGGAGACCCGCGCCGGAAGCCGTCGGGCGCGGTGAACGAGAAACGTCCCTGCGGGTCGGTGTACGTCGTGGGGGCCGCGCCGACCGCGCTGACCATTGCCAGCGAGAGCATCAGCGCAACCAGGAAACCGAGCCATCGCCCGCCGCCTACCATGTGCTTTCCCTCATTTCTTGTATCAATGGTCATCGCAGCGCAATTGCGCCTGCGAATAGAACGTCGCGCATGGGCAACGGTTCCAATGGTATCGCGGTGGAAATCATCGCGCGGATTGGTGCGGCAGTTTGGTATGCTACGCGTGACAAGGGCGATTGTGCCGGGAAGGGGCGTGCGAGAGCATGATGGAGCAGCAACGCGAGCGATACGCGGCGATCACGGGCTGGGGCCATTACGTACCCGAGCGGGTCCTGACGAATGCCGACCTCCTGAAGATGGTCGACACGAACGATGAATGGATCGTCTCGCGCACCGGGATCAGGGAGCGGCGGGTCGCCGCGCCGGAGGAATCGACCTCGACCCTCGCCGCAAATGCCGCCCGCAAGGCGCTCGCTGTCGCTGGGATCGAGCCGTCCGATCTCGATCTGATCGTTGTCGCGACGGCCTCGCCAGATTACTTCTTCCCCAGCACCGCCTGCGTCGTCCAGAGCCTGCTCGGCGTGACGCGCATCCCCGCATTCGACATCGGCGCGGCGTGCTCGGGTTTCATCTATGCGCTCGGCACGGCGACGCAGTTCATCCGCAGCGGCATGTACAAGCGCATCCTCGTCATCGGTGCGGAGACGCTGACGCGCCTGACCGACTACACCGACCGCCGGACGTGCATCCTCTTCGGGGACGGCGCGGGCGCGGTCGTGATCGAGGCGACCGACCAGCCGCGCGGTCTCCTCTCGCTGACGATCGGCGCGGACGGCAGCGGTGGCCCCCTGCTGATGGTCCCTGGCGGCGGCACGCGCGAGCCGATGACGCACGAGGCGCTCGACCGCCACGACCGGTTCATCAGGATGGAGGGCGTGGAGGTCTTCAAGGTCGCCGTGCGGATGATGGGCGATGCGGCGATCGAGGCGATTGCCCGCGCGGGGATGCAGTTCCGCGAGATCGACCTTCTCGTGCCGCATCAGGCGAACCTCCGCATCATCGAGGCGACGGCGAAGCGGCTCGGCCTCCCGCGCGACCGCGTCTGGGTGAACATCGATAAGTACGGCAACACCTCCGCCGCGACGATCCCGATCTCGCTCTCCGAGGCGGCGGAGCAGGGGCTGCTTCACGATGGCTCGAACCTGCTGCTCGTCGCGTTCGGCGGGGGCCTGACGTGGGGCGCGTCCGTCGTCCGCTGGGGACGCGGCAACGAAGGAGGGGGCGCGTGACGGCGACAGCGTGGGTCTTTCCCGGTCAGGGGTCGCAAACCGTCGGCATGGGCAAGGCATTGGCGGATGCCGACCCCGAGGCGCGGCGGCGGTTCGCGGAGGCGGACGACGCGCTCGGTTTTGGGCTGAGTGCGACGATCTGGGATGGCCCGGAGACGACGCTCCAGCAGACCGACACGCAGCAACCCGCAATCCTCGTCGTCAGCGTGGTCTGCTTCGAGGTGTTGCGCCGGCGCGGCCTGCTGCCGGATGCCGCCTTCGCCGCCGGGCACAGCCTCGGTCAGTACTCGGCGGCGGTCTGCACGGGCGCGCTGCCCTTCGCGGACGCCGTGCGGCTCGTGCGGCGGCGCGGCGCGTTGATGCAGGAGCATGGGCACGGCGCGATGGCGGCGGTGCTCGGCATGGCGACCGAGGCGGTGCAGGCGCTCGCCACCGAGGCGGGCGTCGAGGTCGCCAATGTCAACGCGCCGGGGCAGGTGACGATTGCCGGGCGGCGGGAGGATGTCGAACGCGCGGCGGCGCTCGCGAAGGAACGCGGCGCGCGGCGGGCGATCATGCTCCCTGTCTCCGCCGCCTTCCACACCTCGCTGATGCGCCCCGTCGTTGACGCAATGACGCCGCTCCTGGGTGCCGCGCCGCTCGCAGACCCCACCGTGCCGATCATCGCCAACGTCGATGGTCAGCCGCTCGTGACCGCCGCCGCGCTCCGCGCCGAACTGATCGGGCACATCTCCTCGCCCGTCCAGTGGGTCCGCGCCGTCGAGGCGATGCGCGACGCGGGCATCACCGACTACCTCGAAATCGGCCCCGGCAACATCCTCTGCGGCCTCATCAAACGCACCGATAAAGAGGCGCGGACGCAGACCAGCGACGCGCTTCTTGCAAATTACATCGGTAGGGGTTTGGATGCCTGAAAAGCTGAGGCGGCCCAATGTCTATTTGCCGTCTGGGAGGCGCAATCGTTTGCTCTATACACCAAAGAAGTTCCGTGCTTCGATTATTCTTCAACATCTGGCAAGTACACCAGAGTCTGATAGGTTTCGGAATAGGCGGGGATTCTCTGAGCATGAACTTGCCCTTATCGCCGCGAATCCGACGAATGCAGGGTACCGGAAACATAGCATTATGGGTTGGATCTCCCGCCAAGCAACGATCAGTGAATTGAACGCGGCGCTCGATGCAGTAGTAACGTGGGAACAGCGGTGTGATGTGCTGAGAATCCTCACATGGCGAGACGCCACTGTTGCGGTACCACACGCTGCCAAGTACATGAGCAGCCCCATTACTCAGGAGCGAATCTGCGCGGCGCGATTCATTGCAGCCGTCTGTCATGGCAAACAACACCTGTGTGATCCAGAGCTTGTAACAATGGCAAATCCCGCATTGTCACCCGAGAGATAGCCGATACGATGGCCATAGAACTGGAGAGATGATGGCAAGCGAGACTGAGCGGCAAATCGTCGTCGTAACAGGTGCGAGCAGAGGGATTGGGCGGGCGGTCGCGGTGCGGTTCGCGCGGGATGGCGCGGCGGTGATCGTCAACTACCGGGGGAGCGAGGCGGCGGCGCAGGAGACGGCACAGGTCGTCACCGAGGCGGGCGGCGAGGCGACCCTCGTGCAGGGCGACGTGAGCAGCCGCGACGACGCGGAGCGACTGATCGAGACCGCGATTCAGCAGCACGGGCGGATCGATGTGCTCGTCAACAATGCCGGCATCACGCGCGACCAGTTGCTGATGCGGATGACGGACGACGACTGGGACGCCGTGCTCGACACGAATCTCAAGGGCGCGTTCTACACGACCCGCGCCGTGCTGCGCCCGATGCTGCGGAAGCGGAGCGGGCGAATTATCAACATCTCCAGCGTCGTCGGCCTGATCGGCAATGCGGGGCAGGGGAACTACGCCGCCGCGAAGGCCGGGTTGATCGGCTTCACGAAGTCCATCGCGCGAGAGGTCGCCTCCCGCTCCATCACTGTCAACGCCGTCGCGCCCGGCTACATCGCGACGGAGATGACGGACGCCATCGTGGAGACCATGAAGGCGAAGATCATCGAGCAGGTGCCGATGGGCCGCCTCGGCACGCCGGAAGATGTCGCCGAGGTCGTTGCCTTCCTCGCCTCGCGCGCCGCGTCGTACATGACCGGCGCTGTCCTCCAGGTGGACGGCGGCATGGTGATGCGGTAAACTACCGCCTGCGATGTTCGACGATCCGGGCGGTATCACAGCCGCCCGTTTTCTTGTCCAAATGAATACATATGAACCGCGAAGGCGCGAAGAACGTGAAGGAAACACGGAGATGATGCACGGAAAAACAAGAAAGATGGTCCGTGTCACCCACTCTCTTTGTTTTGATTCTCTTTTCACGCCTTCGCGTTCTTCGCGCTTTCGCGGTTCAAAGGGTTAGGCGATGTTGCAGAAGGTGTTGATCGCGAACCGGGGTGAGATTGCGCTGCGGATTTTGCGCGCCTGCCGGGACCTTGGTATCCCGGCGGTGGTGGCGTATTCGGAGGCCGATCGGGAGTCGTTGCCGGTGCAACTGGCGGATGAGGCGGTCTGCATTGGACCCGCGCCCGCCGCGCAGTCGT
>JBBSII010000046.1:0-13137 GCA_038232175.1 Thermomicrobiales bacterium | reverse complement strand
TGACCCCTTGCCGGGCAGTCGCGATTGGGACAGAATACGTCGTGCGGGTTCATAGACTCTCCTTCTTGTCAAAGAAGATTCTACTGAACTCGCATTTCCCTGTCTCATCCCGCTACTCCACCGTTCCCCATGCACCTACCCCTCTGTGTGCTCTGTGTTAATATCCCTCTTTGCGTTCTTTGCGTCTTTGCGCTCTTTGCGTCGATTCGGTTTGTCAGAGCCGGATTGGAGGATTGATGAGCATTGTCATATGGCCGCAGCAGTCTGAGGCATGGGTGGGCGCGATCCGTGAAGCCGCCGGGGAGACGCCGGTGATCGCGCCCACGACGGAGGCCGAGGCGAGGGACGCCGCGCCACGGGCCGAAGGGTGGATTGGGCGGCTGACGCCGGAGCTGCTGGAGCGTGCGCCGCGCCTGCGCTGGCTCCAGGCGCCGAGCATCAGCCTCGAACACGTCGTCTTCTCCGACCTCGTCGCCAGCGATGTAACGCTGACGAACATGCGGAACATCTACAACGACCACATCGCGAACCATGTGCTCGCGCTCTTTCTCGCCCTCTGCCGCGATTTGCCGCGCCTGATGCGCCAGCAGGCGGCGGGTATCTGGACGCCGCACGACGCCGTGCGCGTCCGCGACCCGGCGGAGATGACCGTGCTCGTCATCGGCCTCGGCGGGATCGGCGGCGAGGTCGTGCGCCGTCTCGCCGTGTTCGGGCCGTCGATCATCGGCGTGGACCCGAAGGTCGAGAGCGCGCCGCCGGGTGTGACCACGCTCGCCCGACCCGCGCAGTTGCCCGATCTCCTGCCCGACGCGCACGCCGTCATCATCTGCGCCCCGCAGACGCCGGAGACGACCGGGCTGTTCGATGAGGCGATGTTTCGGCGGATGCGTCGGGACGCCTTCTTTCTCAACATCGGGCGCGGTAAGATCGTCCAACTCGCCGCGCTCGAAAGGGCGCTCGGCGAAGGGTGGGTCGCGGGTGCGGCCCTCGATGTCTTCGAGACCGAGCCGCTGCCGGGCGACAGCCCGCTCTGGGAAATGGAGAATGTCATCGTCACGCCGCACAGTGCGGATTCCGGGCCGCACACCGACGAGCGCCGCCTCGCGGTCGTGCTGGAAAATGTGCGCCGCTTCGTCGCCGGAGAACTATTGGCGACCATCACCGACAAGGCGCGTTGGTATTGAGATGGGATGAAACGAAGCCGATTGAACCGCAAAGGCGCAAAGGACGCGAGGAAGGGAATAACACAAAGGACACAGAGCGCACAGAGCGCACAGAGGGCACAGAGAGAAGAAAGAGAAAAAAGAAGATTGCTCTGTGCTCTCTGTGCGCTCTGTGTTAAAACTAGGTTCCTCTTTGCGTCCTTTGCGCCGTTGCAGTTCTCCCCGGTTTGTCATGACGTTGGTTAACGATGGAGGAGCATGATGGCACGACCACTCCGATTCGGCATCAAGACCGCGCCGCAGCACACGACGTACGAGGATATGCTCGCCATCTGGAAGGAGGCGGACGCAACCTCGGCCATTGAGCACGCCTGGCTCTTCGATCATTTCGCGCCGATCCACAGCGATGTGGACGGCCCCTGCCTCGAAGGGTGGACGACGCTCGCCGCACTCGCCGCCGAGACGACGCGCCTGCGCGTCGGCCTGATGGTGACGGGTAACACCTACCGCCACCCCGCCGTGCTGACGAAGATCGCCATCACGCTCGACGTGATCTCGCGCGGGCGGGTGGACTTCGGCATCGGCGCGGGCTGGAATGAGTACGAGCACACGAGCATGGGCCTCCCGCTCTACGCGCCCGGCGAGCGCATCCGCCGCCTCGACGAGGCGTGCCAGATCTACAAGTCGCTCTGCACGGAGCATTTGACTGACTTCGACGGGCGGTACTATCAATTGAAGGAAGCGCGTAGCGAGCCGAAGCCCGTGCAGAAGCCGTACCCGCCCATCGTCATCGGCGGCAGCGGCGAGCAGTTGACGCTGAAGGTCGTCGCGAAGCACGCGGACATCTGGAACTTCGTCGGCGGCACGACCGAACTCTTCCAGCACAAGGTGGCCGTCCTCCATGAGCATTGCGCCACCGTCGGGCGCGACCCGGAGGCGATCGAGAAGTCGATCCAGGTGCCGGTCAACTACGACGACTTCGACGCGACGGTGCAGACGATCCAGTCGTTCGTCGATGTCGGCGCGACGCACATCATCCTCAACCTGCGCCCCGCCTTCCCGGAGGGCATCGTCACCCGGCTCGTGGCGGAACTCATCCCCCGCGTCACACAGAAGTAGCGGAGGTTCATCATGGCAATAACAGAGCAGACCAAACAGGCGGCGTATGCGACGCCGGAACGCGACGGACTGAAGGCCCCGTTCGCGAGCGTCCACCACGTCGCGCTCGTCACGAACGACATGGAGAAGACGGTCGCCTTCTACCGGGACGTGCTCGGCAGCGAGGTCGCGCTCGGCCACCGGATGCCGCGCGCGGGCAACGAGCGGCACTACTTCATCACGGTCGCGCCGCAGACCGTCTTCGCCTTTTTCGAGTTCCGGGATGCCGAACTGCCCGCGTTCAAGGCCGCGACCTTGCCGACGACCGGGCGGGTGTTCGATCACGTCTGCTTCACCGTCGAGAGCATCGAGCAGTTCGATGCGTGGTATCAGCGCCTCTCCGATGCGAACGTGGATAATCTCTCGCCCGTCCAGGAGATGGGGCCGGGGAGCCGCGCCTTCTTCTTCTCCGACCCGAACGGCATCGTGCTGGAGGTGATCGCGCCGAACTCCTTGATGCGCTTCCCGGTGCTCGACGACCCCGATCCGGCGTATTAAACCGATCCGGTTGCGGGCACACGCCCGCCAACTTCGCGTTGACAGGCACCGGGGGGCAACCTATACTAGCGTGGCTCGTTTCCAGCCGGAAGCGGGCTACGTCCTGCATTGCGTACCCGCGCCCGCTCCACCGCGTATCTCTTGCTGTGGCGGCGCGTTTGGATCATTTGGGAGGAACTGAGTGGTTAAGCGGACATGGCAACCGAAGCGGATCCCGCGCCTGCGTGTGCACGGTTTTCGTGCCCGGATGGCAACGAAAGATGGTCGTCAGGTGCTCTCCGCACGCCGCCGCAAGGGCCGGGCGAAACTGACCGTGGGTGATCTCGTCGTCGGCAAGCGATCGTACAAGGTCGTGCGCGAGAAGTAGGGCGAGGAGCACCGGCACCCGATGGAACGCGCCCTCCGCCTCACGTATGACGCCGATTTCCGCCGCGTCCGCAAGCACGGCAAATCCTGGGCGCATCCCTTCGCCATCCTGTGCGCCCTGCCGAACAACCTGCCGCACAATCGGTACGGTTTCTCCGTCTCGAAGCGGCTTGGCGGGGCGGTTGTCCGCAATCGTGTGAAGCGGCTGCTCCGGGAAGCGGTGCGCACGACGCCGAAAGAGGTGGGGCCGGTGGTTTCAGGGTACGACATCGTCATCATCGCGCGGCCACCCATTGTCGGGCGGACGTACGATGATGTCTGCACAGTCGTGCGGATGCTGCTCCGGCGTGCGAAACTGCTCGTTCCGCTGTCGAGCATTGTGGAGCAGGAGGCACAGCCCGCATGAAATGGCTCGCGCTCGCCGCGATTCGGCTCTACCAGCGCACGTTCTCGCGCGTGCTGCCTCCCTCATGCCGGTTCATCCCCTCGTGTTCCGAGTACGGGCACGAGGCTATTGAGCGGTACGGGGTCGTCCGTGGCGGCGCGATGGCGGCATGGCGCGTCATGCGCTGCAACCCGTGGGGTGGCCACGGGTATGATCCGGTTCCTGACCGCTACCGTACGAGAGAGCAGGGGCATTCGGCCCACACGCGCATTACATCCCCTGTTGACACCGATATTCACCTGACCGCCCTCACGCCACGCGCGCCGGGGCACTCCCTGACGGAGGGCTAATCACCGTGGTTGTCTTCGGCATCACCATCCCCGTTTTTACGCAGGCGATTCATGTCGTCGCGGATTTCATCCGCCTTTTGCGCGACCACACCGGCGGTAACCTCGGTGTGACGATCATTCTCTTCACGATCTTGATTAAACTGCTGCTCGCCCCGCTGACCTTCAAGTCGATCAAGTCGTCCAAGTCGATGCAGGATGTCGCGCCGATCATCAAGGACCTGCAGAAGAAGTACAAGGATGACAAGCAGACCTTCGCGCAGAAGCAGATGGAGGTCTATCAGGAGTACGGCATCAACCCGCTCGCCGGGTGCCTGCCGGTCCTGATTCAGTTGCCGGTCTTCCTCGTCGTCTATCAGGCGATGCGTCTGGTGGCGCAGGATCAGGCGGGTACGCATACATTCCTCTGGGTGGCGGACCTGACGAGGAACATCGGCACTGTTGCCGATAACGGTCATAAGGTTGACCCGTTCCGCGTCCTCGTCTTCCTCGCGTTCATCTTCCAGGTAATCCAGACGCGCATGTCCCTGCCGAACGCCGCGAAGCGCGCGCAGCAGGACCAGCAGACGAAACTGCAAAGCACGCTCATCTCGTTCTCCGCCGGCCTCGTCGTGATCTTCGGCTGGAGCTTCCTCTCCGCGATGGTGCTGTACTGGGCGGTGCAGGCGGTCTTCAGTGCGGTGCAGCAGTACTTCATCACCGGTTGGGGGGCGCTCTCCGATGTCTTTCCCTTCCTCCCAGTGAAGGAAGAGAAGGTGCGCGTGCTCAAGCCCGTCACGAACAAGAAGCCCTCCCGCATCCAGCAATTCCTCCAGCAGGGCATGGCGGCGCAGCAGGGGCGGCAAGCCACGTCACCTCAGGGCAAAAGCGATGATGACAAGAGCGGCACCCCCCCCGCGAAGCCGCAGCGTCTTGGGCCAGATGGTCGGCCCCGTTCGGGATCGACGATTAACATCAGCGGCAACCGCTCCTCCACGCCGCCGCAGCGCGTGAAGACGGATGGCGCTGATGAGTCGAACGGCTCGAACGGAGCGAACCGGCCCGGTGCGCGCAACAAGGGTGGCCCTGCGCGGACGACGAGTAAGGCAATCGGTACGACGGACACACCGGGCAAGACCCCGCCACCCGTCCCGCGAAAGAGCAAGGTGGCCCGGCCCGCATCCGATTTCACCGGCGAGCAGGCGAGTAGCGGAGGGGGGAAATAATGCAGCCACCACGGCAACCGATGGGACGCAGGGGTCGCTCGCTCGGCAGGGAGGGCAGGGACGCGCCCGCGCAACGCGCAGTGGAGATCGCCGCCAGCTCGGTCGATGAGGCGGTGCGCCTCGCCTTGCAGCAACTCAATCTCAACTACAACCAGGTCGAAATTGAAGTATTGGAAGACCCGACGATTCACGATGTCGACGAGGCGCTCGTGCGGATGATTCCGTTGCCTGCGGGCACGATCTCCGGCAATGTGCGCGCCGAAGCCGCCGCGCCTTCGGGCAATCGCCGCGAGCCGGATGAGATCGACGATCACCAGGGCAACGTCCATGTGGAGGACAACGCCGCGCTGCTCGCAGTTGCGCAGGAGATCACAGAAGACCTTGTGGACCTGATGGGCTTGCAGGCGGCGGTGCATCCGCTCGATCCGCCCATCGTCCCCGAGGAAGGCGAGCCGCCGACCGTCGGCGTGGACATTGTGGGGCCGGACCTCGGCGTCCTGATTGGGCGACGCGGCGACACGCTTCAGCAGTTCCAGTACCTCGTGACGCTGCTCGTTAACAAGCGCGTTGGCGGCTTCAACCGCGTCATCGTCGATGTCGGTGGGTATAAGCGGCGGCGTGAGGAGTCGCTGATGGGTCTCGCGGACCGGATGGCGGAGCGCGTCGCGCAGAGCAGCCGCCCGTTGCCGCTCGAAGCGATGCCGCCGAACGAGCGCCGCGTCATCCACCTCGCGCTCCGCAACCATCCGGCCGTCTACACCGAGAGCCAGGGCGAGGGCGAGGCCCGCAAAATCGTCATCTATCCACGGTAACGAACTCGTGGAACAGCCAGGAACGGAACCGAGTGAACCGCAGAGACGCAGAGAAGACGCAGAGAGCGCAGAGAGAGGAATGAAGAAAGAGATTCTTTCTCCTCTGCGCTCTCTCGTTACTTTGCGTCTCTGCGGTTCAAACTGATGATCCCCGACTATGTTGTGGTCGGGCATTGTGCGTTGGATTTGCAGCCGGACGGCTCGTTCCTCCCTGGTGGGACGGTGCTGTACAGCGCGCTCACGGCGGCCCGAATGGGGATGCACGCGGCGATCCTGACGGCGGGCGACCCAGCCGCGATCACCGCCGCGCTCGCGCCGTTCCGGGATGCCTTCGACCTGCACATCATCCCAACCGCCGCGACGACGACATTCGAGAACATCCCCACACCCGAAGGGCGCAAGCAGACGCTGCACGCCTGGTCGGGCCTGATTGAACCGGGGGCGCTGCCCGCACGCTGGCGCAACCCGACCGTGCTCCATCTCGGCCCGATCGCGGCGGAGCTCCCCCCGGATCGCTGGGCGGCGGCGCTAACGACGACCATACAGGCTGATTGGCCAATCGCCACGCCGCAGGGCTGGCTCCGCCGCTGGGGGCCGCTCCCGTCGCACGTTCGCCACGAGACGCTCGTGCTGCCGGATGCGCTGTTGGAAAAACTGCGCGCCATGGTCATCTCCGTCGAGGAGCGCGACGCCGCCGAGGGTGCACTCCGACAGGTCGCGGCGCACGCCTACGGCGCGATCACGGACGGGCCGCACGGCGTGGATATCCTGTATGGTGGCCACACAACGCGCGTGCAAACCTTCCCCGTCGCCATACGCGACGAGACGGGCGCCGGCGATGTGTTCGCCGCAGCATGGGCCGTCCAACTCGCGCGGGGCGATACTCCGGAAGCGGCGGCGCGCGTCGCCTGCGCGGCTGCTGCCTTGAGCATCACCGCCCCCGGCCCGAACAGTATTCCTACTGCGGCAGCAATCGCGGAACTGCTCGCCGCGTACGCGGGCACCGTACCCGGATGAGCGTGACGCATCGCGCCGCAGGCGGGTTCGCGCTGCGGGACGCCGCCGGGCGGCTCCTGCTGATCCATCAGGCGTACGGCAAGCGGGAGTGGGATTTCGTTGGCGGCGGTGCGGAACCGGGCGAATCGCCGGAGGAAACGGCGATCCGCGAGGCGCGCGAGGAGATCGGCCTGACCGTCGCGCCGCGCGGCCTGATCGGCGTCTACCACAACCGCGCCCGCGCCATCCTCGTCTTCATCTTCGCGGGCATCGTGACCGGCGGCACGCTGACGCTCCAGGAAGACGAAATCGCGGAGATTGGCTGGTTTGGCCCGGACGACCTCCCGCCACTCAACGACTGGAAGGCGCGGCAGATCGCCGATGTCTTCGCGTGGAGCGGTGCGGCGTTCCTCCGCACGCGCGAGTGACACCCGGCCTTCAACGTCATGGCACGCTGTCTGCATACCTTCATTCCGCGAGGATATTGCTCACACAAAGGAGGCAACACCATGGCGCGTGCAACATTCGACGACCTGAAGCAAGCAGTCACGATGAAGGCGGAAGAGAGCGGCACGATCCCCACGACGGTGACGGTGAGCGGGACGCAGTATACGCTGAACATGCCGGTCGAGACGAAGATAAGCGCGATGCAGGTCGTGCGCGATCCGGGGCGGCTGGACCATGTCCTCGATCAGGTAACGTTCGTCGGCGCGGATGGCTCGGAAGTGCACGCCTAGCACTGACGCCTTGCACCTGCCCGGAGTACAATAGCAGCGTGGCCTAACCGGTGGGCCACGCCTTTTGCTTTGGGGAAGGACCACGCTGCGCATGACGACCACCGCCGCCGTACCGCGCCGCACCACCATACCGACACTCACGGTCTATGCCGACGCGCGGACCATCGCGCCGCTGCTGACCCTCCCCGTTGGTGACGCGCCGATCTACAGCGACCTCCCGGAAACTGAGGCACTCCGCCGCCGCATCGACGGTCTGTGGGCGCATGAGGTGCTGGCGGCGGGATGGGAGCGCAACGCGGGCGCGGTGCGCGATCTCGGCAAATTGCTGGCCGCGACGTACTCCGTCACGTACAACGACGGCGGACAGGAGTACCGCATTCCCCATCCGAAGTCGGAACTCGGCTGGTTCTTCCGCACGAGTCTGCGCGAGAATATCCCGCTCACCGTCGCTGCGGTCGTAGTCGCTCTGCTCGGCACGCTGCCGATCGCCCTCCGACAGCCGCGCCTGCTCACCTTCGAGTGGGCGCTCTTCATCGGCGTGATGCTTGCCCGCGTCTATTATCCGCCGTGGTCGCGCGTCGCGTTGGTGCTGCCGGAAGCGGACGAACCGGGCGAATACCGGATGCTCGCCCTCGCGCGGTACGACCTCCGGCTCGCGCCACTGATGCGCCGCCGCACCTGGGCGATCGCGCCGCGCCGGTTCTTCCTCTGGGCCGCGATGGTCGCCGTGGGCGGTGTGCTCGTTGGTTTCGTGCTTCCCGCCGCCAGGACGATCTACCAGTCGCTCGGCTTCGGTTGCCTCGTGCTGCTGCTGCCGTTCATGCAGATCGTGCGTGGCTGGATCGGCGACCGCAAGTATGTCCTCTTCGAGTCGCAACTCGACGATTACGACTCGCTCCCGCGCTACAACCCCGCCGTCGAGGAGTTCATCCGGCGCGTGATCGCCACACCGGAGAAGGCGGTGATCGCGGAGGAGTTGTTTCAGACCGTCGGGCCGGACTCCCCCTTTGCCGAGGATGCGCCGCATCGCCCGGTCGAGACATCATTCGCCGCGCGGAAAGTCGCCGCGACGAGCGCGGGGCCGCTCGGTCGCGTACGCGACGCCGCGTTCGGGCGCACGCGCGATCTCTCGTGAGCCGTTTGTCGCGATACGACGCGCGCCGCCGTCACAATTCGTCCTGTACGCGCGCCTAATTCGCGCTTTGTACACTTTTTTTGCAAATCCGCAACCACAAACGGCCCATGATCGTTTATACTAGCAAGCGAACCGCTCATCGCGGCGGTGTTTTTGTCACAGTTAGGGAGGCCTTCATGACGTTCAAGTTCAAGTTCACGCGCGTCCGTCGTTTCTTTGCGGCCGGTGTCACCGGTGTACTCATCATGCTCGTCAGCGCGGGCGCGGTCGCCGCCGATGGCCTGACGACCCCAATCCCCGGCCAGGATCCGAATGCCCCGGTTCAGGTTGTAACGACCCCCGGCTTCACGCAGACGGGCACCGCGACGAACCCGTTCACGTTCAACGGTAACGGGGTGACGACGAATCAGACGGTCATCGTGAATGGCCAGTACTTCTTCGTCGACGCGAGTGGCCAGTACATCCCGTACTACGCGAACAACGTCGGCTTCGGCAACGGCTTCGGCTATGGCTGCGGTGTCACCGTGTACTGTGGTGGTAACGGGAACTTCGGCTACACGGCGGCAGGCCCGATCATCGGGTTTGACCAGAATGGCAACCCCCTCGTCCGCGACATCCGTGGCGGCGGCACCTCGGTTGATGCCTACACTCGCGATGCGAACGGCCGGGTATGCGAGGCGGACTCGCGCGGCGACTGCCAGAAGTAACCGCCGCGCATAGCGGAATGCGGCAATGACAGGAAAGGGCGGGAGCGCGATGCTCCCGCCCTTTCGCTTTCTGGTACACTCCTCGCCGGAAGGAGCAACGCCGTGAACGCCGAGTATTCTGACATTGAAGCGCGCGTTCTGCGCGCCGTCGAGGCCGAATTCGAACCGACAATCGCCCGAATTCAGGCGGCCGTCCAGCGGGACAGCATTACCGGGTACGAGGGCCGCGTGCAGGACCTGATGGCTGCGATGCTGCGCGACCTCGGCATGACCGTCGATCTGTGGGAGCCGCAGCACGACGACTTCCGCGACTACCCGGAATACGTCACGGAGGAACCGCCGTTCACCGGGCGACCGAATGTCGTCGGTGTCCTGAAGGGCATGGGCGGCGGGCGCTCCATCGCCATCAATGGCCACATCGATGTCGTCCCCGCCGGTGACGAGCGCGCGTGGACGCACCCACCATTCGCCGCGACCCGCGCGGATGGGCGCATCTACGGGCGCGGCTCGACGGACATGAAGGGCGGGTTGATCGCGGGCATTGGCGCGATCTACGCGATCAAGGCGGCGGGCGTGCGCCTGCGCGGCGATGTGATGGTGCAATCGGTGATCGCGGAGGAGAGTGGCGGTGCGGGCACGCTCGCGGCGGTGCTGCGCGGGCACGTCGCGGACGGCGTCCTGATCGCCGAGCCGACGCAACTCGCGATTTCTCCGGCGGGCGGCGGTTGCCTGATGTTCCGCATCACGGTGCACGGGCGGGCGGCGCACGCCGCGCTCCGCTACGAGGGCGAGAGCGCGCTGGAGCACTGGTATCCGATTCACGCCGCCCTGCTCGCGCTCGAAGCGGAGCGCAATCGCACGCTGCACCACCCGCTCTACGCGCACCTGCCGAACAAGATTCCCTTCAATGTCGGGCGGCTCGACACGGGCAACTGGCCATCGTCGGTGCCGGAGACGCTCGTCGCGGAGGGGCGATTCGGCGTCATGCCGGGCGAGGATATGGAAGCCGTGCGCCGGAGTTTCGAGCGCACCTTCGCGGATGCGGTGCAGGCGGATCCGTGGCTGCGGGAGCGCCCACCGGACCTGGAATGGTATGGCGCGCAGTTCGGCACGGCAGAGATCGCGACGGATCATCCGCTCGTCCAGACGCTGCGCGGGGCGTTCACCGACGCGATGGGGCGCGAACCCGCCGTGGAGGGCGTCGCGTGGGGGTCGGACATGCGGTTCTTCACGGACATCGCGCACGTCCCCGCCGTGCTCTTCGGCCCCGGCAATGTCGCGCTCGCGCATTACACCGATGAGTTCGTGCCGGAGGATGAACTGCGCGCCGCGATGCGCGTCGACGCACTGACGATCCTGCGCTGGTGCGGCGTCGCGGAGTATACTGGCCCCTCTCCATCGCCCTCTGGCCTCGACACACTGAGTTCTTCGCGGCGATGGAGAGGGGAGGGGAGGGTTTTGTGATTGGCTCGTAGCAAGGTAGCGAAGGAAGCATGACCTCCTCCACCCCGTACGAATCGTGGGGCCGGTATCCCACGGTCGCCCCGCGCGCGATTGTCCCGGTTGCGTGGCGGGACCAGGTGCCGGACCTCGCGGCGCTCCCCGCGAGCGTGCTCCCGTATGCGTGCGGGCGCAGTTACGGCGATAGCTGCCTCAACGCGGGCGGCGTCGCGCTGGACGTGACCGGGCTGAACCGCTTCATCAGTTTCGATGCGGAGACGGGCCTGCTGCGCTGCGAGGCCGGCGTGCTCCTCGCGGACATCCTCGATCAGTTCGTCCCGCGTGGCTGGTTCCTGCCTGTCTCGCCGGGGACGAAGTTCGTCTCCGTCGCCGGGGCAATCGCGAATGACATCCACGGCAAGAATCACCACCGCGCCGGGACGTGGGGGCGCCACGTCACGCAGTTCGAACTCGTCCGCTCGACGGGTCAGCGGCTGCGCTGCTCGCCGGAGGAGAACGCCGATCTCTTCCGCGCTACCATCGGCGGTCTGGGCCTGACGGGGCTGATTACCTGGGCCGAGGTGCGCCTGAAGCCGATCACTAACGCCTACATCGCGGAGGAGCAGATTCGCTTCGATTCGCTCGACGCATTCCTCGCGCTGACGGCGGAATCCGACGCGACCCACGAGTACACCATGTCGTGGGCGGACTGCCTGATCGGCGGGGCGGGCTTCGTGCGCGGGCACTTCATCCGCGGCAACCACGACACCGACCCCGCGCGCGCCCAGCATCCACCGAAGAAGAAGCCCGCGATCCCCGTGCCGGTGGACCTCCCCGGCGCGCTCCTGAACACGTGGACGGTGAAGGCATTCAACACCGTCTATTACCACCGGCAGCGCGCGAAGATCGCGGCGAAGATCGTCCCCTATGACCCGTTCTTCTACCCGCTCGACATGCTCACAGGCTGGAACCGGATGTACGGCGCGCGGGGCTTCCTCCAGTACCAATGCGTCGTCCCCTTCGCCGACGACAACGCGGCGATCAAGGAAGTCTTCACGCGGATCAGCCGCTCCGGTGAGGGGTCGTTCCTCGTGGTGCTCAAGACATTCGGGAACATCCAGTCGCCGGGGATGCTCTCCTTCCCAAAGCCGGGGGTGACGCTCGCGCTCGACTTCCCGATGCACGGCGCGCGGACACTGCGCCTGCTCGAGGACCTCGACGCGGTCGTGCGCGAGAGCGGCGGCGCGGTCTACCCCGCGAAGGACGCGCGCATGAGTGTGGAGAGTTTTCAGGCGTTCTTCCCGCAGTGGCGCGAGTTCGCGGCGTTCATCGACCCGAAGTTCTCATCGAGTTTCTGGCGGCGCGTCACGCGCGCATGAAAGCAGGGATATGGCAACCACAACAACGATGCTCATCATTGGTGCGACATCGTCCATCGCCCACGCCACGGCCCGGCGCTTCGCGGCGGATGGCGCGCGCTTCTTCCTCGTCGGGCGCGACGCGGGCAAACTGGATGCGGTGGCCGACGACCTCCGCGTCTGTGGCGCGACGGACGCGCTCACCTTCGCCCTCGATGTCAACGATTTCTCCCGTCACGCGGCGATGCTGGACGCGGCGACTGCGGCGCTCGGCACGATTGATACTGTGCTGATCGCGCACGGCTCCCTCAGCGACCAGGAGGCGTGCAACGCATCGGTGGAGCGGACGCTTGCGGAGTGGACGACGAACTGCACGAGTGTGATTGCGCTCCTCACCCTGCTCGCGCCCGTCTTCGAGCGGCAGCGGAAGGGCGTCATCGCCGTGCTCAGTTCCGTTGCGGGGGATCGCGGGCGCAAATCGCTCTACGTCTATGGGGCGGCGAAGGGCGCGTTGAACCTATTCCAGGAGGGGTTGCGTGGTCGCCTCGCCCCGGCGGACGTCGCGGTTCTCACGATCAAGCCCGGCATCGTTGACACGCCGATGACGGCGCACCTGCCGAAGAATTTCCTCTTCGCGTCGCCGCAGCGCGTCGCGGAGGACATCCAGCAGGCGATCGTGCGCGGCAGGGATGTCATCTACACGCCGTGGTTCTGGCGGTACATCATGCTCATCATCCGCGCGATCCCCGGCCCGATCTTCAAGCGACTCTCGATCTAGCACCTCGCTGCCTCGCGGCAGCGAGAGAAACCGGGGAGAACCGCAAAGACGC
>JBBSII010000045.1:0-13182 GCA_038232175.1 Thermomicrobiales bacterium | reverse complement strand
CTAGTACTACAGCGACACTTCATCGTTCGTACTGCCTTGACGGTCATGGAATGCAGTCATTCTGCCACGTTCGTACTGGCGAAATCGCACGCAAATCCTGAAGTGTCGCTGTAGTACTAGAGCGTGTCCCCAGTTGTGGTACGGTAGGCGGGAGGGGTTCGAGGGCTGAGGGCGAGGGAGAGGTCGATGTCTACGGCGTGGTCGATCACGCGAGGCAATGGTAGGCGATGGGCTGCTGCCACTTGCGGTGGGCATCGCGCGAAACCGCACGGCGGGACCTGCGCCGGCTCTCAGGGATCGTTTATGAGTGATGGCCGATGACGCAGATCGACTGCTGCCGCCAGTTGCTGGCAGAAACCAGCGCCACGGTCGCCGCCACGCTGCCGCCGGGTCGTGCGCGGGCGCTGCTCGCGCTGTTGCGCGCTGGGGATACGATGGCGCTCGCCGGCGATCCCGCGCAGGCCGTGCGACCAGGTTGGAATCTGGCCCTGCGGCTCTGCCTGGAACGGCAAGATGATGAGGACGGCGACATTCCCGCCGACCAGGCAATGCTCGCCACCCGGGCCGAGCGATTCCTCGCCGACTGTGACCAGTTGGCGCTCGCCAGCCTGGCGCTGACACAGTGCGCGTTGGGCCAGCTGCAACTTCAGCAGCGCGCCCCCCGCACGTTCGTCGCCTGGGCGACGAGCCGACGCCTCTCAACGGAGCAGCGCGAGCGGGCCGACTTCGACTGGTGGTCGGCGCACGTGGCGCGCCAGGTCGCCCCGCGCCTGGCGAGCCTCCTCGTCGAACGACACCGGATGCTGGCGCTCCTTGGACAGGAAGGCGCGCCAATCCCCGAATCAGCGGGCTATGTCGTGAGCGACCCGGCCATCGAACACTACTATCGCCAGCTCGGCCAGGCCCACGTCGCCCGCTTCGCCTGCCAGCACAGCTACCCGGCCGACGCGGCGATCGGCGGCGCGACCTTCGGCCAGTACACCGCTATCCTGGCGCTGCTGATCGGCTGGCTGCACCGCGAGCGCGACCGGCGGGCGCGCGACGGTGATCATACGCCCACGCCCTGGGACGAACGGGCCATGATCGCGGCGCTGGCCGATGCGCTCGACGCCGACCCGGCGACGATTGGGCGTGCCCTCCAGCCCTTTATCCTCGATCGCGACAACGCCGCCTACCACAGCGCCCTCCCGGGCCGCGCCGCGCCGCCGCTGATCCGTCTCGACGAGGGTCGGGTGGTCTGGTCGGCGATCGGGTTGCTCGGCGAGCCTCTGATCTTCCTCGCGCGCGAACTGCGCCGCCGCCACGCGCAGGAGTATCACAACAGCGCCCATCTGCGCGAGGGGGTCTTCCGGCAGGATCTCTACCGCCTCTTCGGAGACAGGCGCTTCGTCCTGAGCGCAGGACGGGTCGAACTGAAGCGGAGCGGCGAGGCGCGCACCGACCTCGACGCCCTCGTCTTCGACCGCAAGACCGGCACGCTCGGCGTCTTCGAGCTGAAGGCGCAGGATCCCTTCGCGCGCTCGGTCGAGGAGCGGCAGCGGCAGCGCGACAACTTCTTCCATGCCAACCACCAGGTTTCGACGATCCTGGAGTGGGTGCAACGCCACGGCCCCGACGACCTGCTGGCCCGCTTCGACGAGCGTGCCGCGAAGCGATTTCATGTGCAGAAGGTCTACGTCTTCGTGCTCGGGCGCTACCTGGCCCACTTCGCCGACGGCCCCGAGCCGGATCGTCGCGCCGCCTGGGGGAGTTGGCCGCAGGTGCTCCAAATCGTCGGCGTCGGGAATGGACCCTCCGACCCCGACAATCGCCACCCGCTCGGCGCGCTCTTCGCCCGGCTGCGCGACGCGACGCCCCCTAGCGCGCCAGCCTACGCCGACAGCCGGGCGATTGCGGTCGGCGACCTCCGCCTGCGGATCTTCCCCTCCTTCGCCGATATGCGGTCAGCGGAGGATCGCCCGGCGTAGTCGGCTCGTGGCTGCAAGCATATCTCGCGAGGGCGTGTCCTCGTTGAGGCGGATAGCGGTCCCGGCCAGATAGACGGCGGCGAGGAAGGTGCGCGCGGTCTTGTCGTAGCGGGTGGCGATGGCGCGGAATTGCTTGAGCTTGCAGAAGAAGTGCTCGATAACTGAGGACACGCCCTAGTACTACAGCGACACTTCATCGTTCGTACTGCCTTGACGGTCATGGAATGCAGTCATTCTGCCACGTTCGTACTGGCGAAATCGCACGCAAATCCTGAAGTGTCGCTGTAGTACTAGTGAAATTTGATGTCCCAGTCGTACGGAATGTCCGGCGTGTCGTACGGCGTCCGGTACTCGTCCGGGTCGTCGCGGCGGTACGGCTCGGTGGGAAAGTTGAGCAGGTAGGCCGGCTCGTCGCCGATCACCTTGAAGCCGTGCAGCACGCCAATCGGAATCTTGATGACCGCCAGATTGTGCTGCCCGATGAAGAACTCGTTGATCTCGCCGCGCGTTGCGCTGCCTTCCCGGTCGTCGTACAGCGGGACTTTGATCATCCCCCGGATGCAGCAGAAGTAGTCGGTCTGCTTGCGGTGGTAATGCCAGGCGCGGATGACGCCGGGGTAGGAGATCGAGACGTAGCACTGCCCGAACTTGGCGAAGAACGGGTCGTCGTTGCGGACGATCTCGGTGAGCGCGCCGCGCTCGTCGGCATTGGTCACAAGTTTCTTCAGTTCGACGCCCTCGATCACCCGCTGCTCCTTACGCGCTACTCCGCCACATGCACCGGGGAGCAGCATAGCATATCCGTGCATCCGTACCGCAGCGTCAGAGTTCCTCGTCCTCTTCTTCCGGCTCGTCGGTGCGGGCGGTGCGCAGACTCTCCTCGATGATGCTTCGCGCATCGCTCACACCGTAGAGGTCGTATGCATGCCCATCGATCTCCCGGTCAAGCGCGGCGTAGTTCGTGGAAAACGTCGCCAATGTGGTTCGCGACGCATCGTAGACCTGTAACGCTTCGACAACCACCGCGCCCATTCGCGGGAAACCAACTTCCGCGAGGCTTGTACTACCAGGCAGAGTGCGGAGCACAAGAGCGAGAAGTCGCGCTGTTGCCTCGTCCACACATATGAACGCGCCGTTGGTCAAGGTGACCGTCGCTCCCGCCACGGCGATAGTCGCACCAATTGTCGTATCGGCAGGGAACGCGGTAATCAGCGGGGATTGATAGAGAGGGAGAAGGGTTCCGCTATCGCTGAGCGGCTCGGCTATCCGTCGCTTTGCCGCGTCGCGCTCTCGATGCAGCGCGTGCATCCGCCGTACTGCGTCAATCATCGCATCAACGAGTGCGCGGTTCCCTTCATTGGGCACGGGCACGGGCAGCCGCGCAAGATCGCCGCTATTCACATGATTATTTGAACTGTACGCCTTGAAGTAGAAGTTGAGTGGTGCGCTGTTGAGCAAACCTTCAAGATATTCTGTTGGCGCTTTGCAATCGCTCGCGAGGATATAGTTGGCATACCTGCTGTCCGTGTAAACTCTCTCACCCTCCACCGTTGCGGGTTGAACATAACCGACTTTAATGCGCTTCCTTTGCGTGAGACGCGCCGTGCTCATCTCAACGAGACGTGGCTGGGCAGCATGGGTATCGCGCTCAAAGGGCACGGACGCTTCATACCACTTGGCGTTTCGACGTTCCCACGTCGTGTCGATGTAATACGGTGCGATGTTGAGACCTACCAGACATACCACGCGACCTGCGCCCGGAGACGAATGGATACGTCGTCGCTCAGATTGGCCCAATTCGCCATTGTAGATCGCCCCGACGAGATTCGGCACGAGCGTCGGGAAGCCCGCGTCGCGCATCCGACGCAACGCCGCATACGCTCCGGGGACTGGCTGGATTGCGAATGATCGGTGCAGACCATAGCGCTCATCATCCGCGATAACGATATCAAGGGTCGTCTCCACCCGCCGATAGGAACGCTGCGCGAGTTCCTCCAGGAAACGGGCTTCGCCAATGATCAGCGGATACGCTTCCCCATCACCGGCCTGTTTCGGGCGCGCAATGAGGATCGTCGTCGCCTGATCGACGTTGTAGAACGCCTTCACGTAGTACGGCAGAGAGACGACGAGTTCGAGCCGGTACTGTTCGAGCAGCCAGCGACGGAAGTTGCGGCTATCCTCATCCGCCAGCCATGTATTCGGCACGATAAAACCGAGGCGCCCATGCTCCTTGAGAAGCGGCAGGTATGCCCGCAGGAAATAGCGGTAGGTATTCGCACCGCCCGCGACGATGTCCGCGTACCAACTCCGATACGACGCATTGCTCGTCACGACATAGGGAGGATTACCGACGATCACATCGTACGTTTGCGCTTTGCGATCATCGACGGCGTCCCGTTCCGCGAGGAGCGCGGACCCTCCCGGCGCGAGCGTGTCACCGAAACTGAGATTATAGTACTACAGCGACACTTCATCGTTCGTACTGCCTTGACGGTCATGGAATGCAGTCATTCTGCCACGTTCGTACTGGCGAAATCGCACGCAAATCCTGAAGTGTCGCTGTAGTAATAGGCGCCGTTACCATTCGTACTACTACCATTCGCACCATTTCTTCCTGCCGGGAGCAGGCTGTCAGTTTGGTACACGGCAATGCGCGGCAAATTCCCGGCTTGCTTACCAGTCCGCGCATAATCGTCGATCAACTGAAAGACGAGGTTCATCTCCGCAATCGCGCACGCGAACGGATTGATATCGAAGCCGGTGAGATTCGTGGTCGCCTGCCGCAGCCGCTCTTCCGGCGGCAGCCCGCGACGATCTAACGAATGGAGCAAACGGCCGAGAGCACGCACCGGGAAGGTGCCGGAGCCACATGCCGGATCGAGAAGCGTAACGCCGCGCAGATCGCGATCCGCTGTGTAGCCAACGGCATCGAGAATGAAATCCACGACCGTCTCATGGGTATAGAACTCGCCGAGACCTTTGCGGATGTCGCGAGGGAAGTACTTCTCGTAGAGTTTGCCCAGAATATCGCGGCCCACGCCGGAAAAATCGTAGAGATTCAGTCGCCAGAGGACGCGATTCAGCGTTGCGTTCACGTCGCCATCACCCGCGAGATACCAGTCGAAAACACCTTCCGCAAAGAGATGACCGTAGAGGTGCGTCGCGTCGGAGAATGCGAGAAGGATGAGGTCGCGATACGACTCCTTGAGATACGTCGTGAAATCGCGCCAGACTGCGATACCGCCGTTCGATACCTTGCGGGCCAGTAAGTCCTTATCTTCGCAGATGCGGATGAAGAGGAGTTTATTGAGTTGAACGTAGACGGATTCTTTGCAGAAGACATCTTTGTTCTCATCCGGCGGGCGGCTTTCGCGGTTCGAGAGGCGACGCCAGAGCGCGAAACCATTCCGGAACTCCTGGTACGGTCGAGCGGTTATCCGGCGCTGGCGAAGTTCGAGTTCGAGCCGCGCGGCCCCGATCTCGTCACTACTTGTGCGGAGAGCGGTTGCCTCCCGTGTGAGACGTTGCTCATCCTCCCCAAAGTGTTGGGACGCGACCTGAAAATGATCGAATGCCTCCAGCGCATAGAGATAGAGATAACTGATGCATGTATCGAGATCGCCGATCATGTCATCGAATGCCGCATCCTGATGAATGGAACGACGCTGCGAAAATGGTCCGTCGAAGTCGTCGTACCGGGGAGCCCATAGCTCTTCTCGGGTGAGGTAGCGAAACTGTTCGAGTGAAGCGCGGTCGGACAGCGCCAATCGGTAATCGTCGCCGTCACGCGGGCGGGCGGTGAGCGCGACTATATCGAGATCGGCGAGAAGGGATCTGTCCGGCGCATTCTTGAAAAGTCGCAGGTGCGTACCATCGGTAAGAATGACATACTGGGTCGCCGGAACCGCATACCCAAACGCTTGATCCACGTCTGCGGAGGTGAGACCGACTTCAGATCGTTTCGTTTCAACAATCAGGACAGGGTCGCCCGCAGCATTGCGGACATGGATATCGCGCCGGATGCCAAGCTGCTCGATCTCATAGTCGTTATTCGCGCGTCGATAACCAAGAATACCTTCCAGAACGATATCGGCCCATGCCACACGCTCGTTAAGTTCCGATTGTCCATGACCAAGACGAGGTATGAGGGCACGATACTTTCGCAAGAAGTCATCAGCAAACACCATGTACCTTGTACCTCATCCTTTCTTGCCGCTATCGTACATGACCGGAGCGCTCATGGTGGCGCAGCACGCGGCCTGGTAGGCCACCGGTGTGCTCACCGTGCGCGCCGAGCACGACGATCCCGTTGACGATCACCGCCTCGATGCCGATGGGGTACTGGTGCGGCGCGGTGAACGTCGCGGTGTCCGCGATCGTCGCGGCGTCCCAGATGGCGATATCCGCCCAGTACCCGGCACGCAGGAGGCCCCGCTGCGAGAGTTTCAGGCGCGCGGCGGGCAGGCCGGTCATCTTGTGCACCGCCTCGGGGAGCGTCAGCGTGCCGCGCTCGCGCACGTAGCGACCGAGCACGCGGGGGAAGGCGCCATACGAGCGCGGGTGCGGCACGCCGTGGCTGAGCGGGCCGTACGGCGCGAGCGCGGAGCCGTCGGAGCCGATACTCGTCAGCGGCCAGCGCATCACCGTCTCCACGTCGCCCTCGTCCATGCTGTGCCCAACGATGCTCACGTCCATCTGATGCGCGATGAGCAGCGCGCACGTCGCGTCCACCACGTCGCCGCCGCGCGCGTCCGCGATCGCCGGCAGGCTCATGCCGATGCACTCCGGCATCTCCGGGCAGCCCGTGACGACCATGGTCTCCCAGCCGGATTCCGCCGCCGTGTTCTCCCAACCGGGCAGGCCCGTGGCGATGTCGGCGCGGATGCGGTCGCGCGCGGCGGGGTCGGCGAGGCGGCGGAGGACGACGGATTGGTCCCCGTCGAGCGCCCACGGCGGCAGCACCATCGCCAGCCCCGTCGCGTACGCGGTGTACGGGTACTGGTCGCACATCACGTCCACCCCGGCGGCGCGGGCGTCCTCCAATTGGCGGAGGCTGCCGTGCACCTTGCCCCAGTTCGCCTTGCCGTCCGCCTTGTGGTGCGACATCTGGCCCCGCACACCCGCGTCGCGGCAGACCGCGATGAACTCGTCCACCGCCGCGTGCAGCCCGTTCCCCTCATTGCGGATGTGGCTCGTGTAGAGGCCGTCCGTTTCGTGCAGGACGCCGCAAAGGTCCGTGATCTCGTCCGCGCGCGCGAAGATACCGGGCGGGTAGATCAGGCCGGTGGAGAGGCCAATCGCACCCTCCGCCATCGATTGCCGTAGGAGGTCGCGCATCCGGCCCTGCTCGTCGGCGGTGGGCGGGCGGTCGTCGTACCCCATCACGGCGGCGCGGATCACGCCGTGCCCGACGAATGCGGCGTAGTTGCACGCCAGCCCGGTCTTCTCCATTCGCGCGTACAGTTCCGCGACGCTGAGCCACGTCCGCTGCACGCCGACCTTCGCCACATCCCGCGTGATGCTCGCGGCGGCGGGTGTATCCGTGTGGCCGAGCGGCGCGAGCGAGATGCCGCACAGGCCGCCGATCTCGGTCGTCACGCCCTGTCGTATTTTGCTCTCCATGCGGGGGTTAACGAGCGTGGAGCGATCCGAATGCGTATGAATGTCGATGAAACCGGGGGAGACGCAGCGGCCCGTCGCGTCGATCTCGCGCCCGCCGATCGTGCCGGAAAGATCGCCAATCGTCAGGATATGCCCGCCGCCGATGCCGACATCCGCCCGCACGGCGGGCGCGCCGCTGCCATCAACGACCATGCCGTTGCGAAGAATCAGATCCAACATGCCATGCTCCTCCGTCACGACCCTTCCACGCGCCATTGTCGCACAGAAAGGCACAGTCTTTCTGCAGTGCGGCACATCCATGAATGTTTGCATCGCATCCCCGCCCAGTAATCACATATCTTGCGCGAAACAATGTAGAATAGCAGCACGCAGCACGACAGTGGGGAGGGATGGATGAGCCGGGAAGCAATTGAGGCGCTGATGGACCGGTGGATGAATGAGCCGACATTCCGCGAGGCGATGCGCCGCGACCCGGAGGGAACAGTGAATAGCATGGGCATGGGCATCGACCTCGACGCGGACGAGTGGGCCGCGTTGCGCGCCATCAACTGGAATCTGCCGGATGAGGCGCTCCACGAGCGGGCCAGTAAGTCAGGATCGTAGCCCCATTGTCGATGTCACGCGCTCACCTTCGTGCCAAACCAACCAACGGGGAACCGGGGGGGACGGGGACGACCGCAGCCGCTGGGGCGCCGTCGCTTTCGCTGCGGGAGCGTGTTGCCCTCCTCGTGGGGGTGCCGGCGTTCGTCGCGCTGCCCCCGGATATGCTGAACGATCTCGCCGCGTCGCTCACGGAAGCGCGTGTTCCAGCAGGCAGCGTCGTCATGCGCGAGGGGGAGGCGGGCGATCACCTCTCCCTCATCGTCGCGGGCGTCGCCGAGGTGAGCACGAGCGGCCCGTCGGGCGCGGTGCCCCTCGCCACCCTCGGCCCCGGCGAGATTTTCGGCGAGGCCGCGCTCCTGCGGGAGAGCGGCACGCGCACCGCGAGCGTCACCGCCGTCACGGGCCTCCGCCTGCTCGCGCTCGACCGGGACCGGTTTCGTCGCGTGCTCGATGCCCACCCCAACACGCGCGCCGCCCTCGAAGCGAAGTCCGAGACGCGCGGCGTTGCCAACTTCCTCAAGCGGGCCAGCCCCTTCGCCGCCCTCACGCCCGAACATCGGTTGTGGCTGGCGGCGCGGCTGCGTCACATCACCGTGCCGCAGGGCGCGGAGATCATGCGGCAGGGGGAACCGGGCGAGACCTGCTTCCTGCTCCAGCGCGGGCGCGTTGAGGTCGTCCGGCGGGGCGATGACGGGGTTGAGCGGCGTCTGGCGACGCTCGGCCCCGGCCCGCTCATCGGCGAGACCGCGCTCATCACCGCCTCCTCACGCTCCGCGACGGTGCGCGCCCTCGAGGAAACGGACCTCCTGGAGCTGCGGCGCGACGACCTGCTCGCCGCCCTGGAAGCCGCCCCGGAGGCCGTCGGCGGCTGTCTCCTCGAACTTGTCCAGTTGCGAGCGCGCCCGCGCCAGGTTCCCGGCATCCTTGTCCATCAGCGGGCGACGCCGGAGGGTGAGACGGTGACGACGTTAAAGGACCCACAGCGGGGCGTCTACTACCGTCTCTCGCGCGAGGGGTTGTTCCTGTGGCAGCGGCTCGACGGCGAGCACACGCTGCGCGACCTCGCGCTCGACTATTTCGCCGCCTTCAAGGCGTTCGCGCCCACGGCAATCAGCGGCGTGATCGGCGGGCTGGCGCACGCGGGTTTTCTGGAGATGCCCGCCCTCGCGGACGAGTTCACCGCACACACCGTTCGCCCGACCCGCTGGCAGCGGCTGCTCCTCCGGGCGCGGTGGGCCGTGACGTGGCGGATGGCATTTGAGGGGTTGGACGGCCCGATCACCCGCTGGTACCGCCGGTGCATCTGGATTCTCTACACCCGACCGGCGCAGGCGCTCCTCGGCATCGTCGCGATCGCCGGCTTCGCGGCGTTCCTCCGCACGAGCGGGCGCGTCAACATGATCCTCCACCAGTCGAACCGCAGCATGCTCATCCTGCTCTTCCTTATCCCCGCCTATCTCGTCTCGATCCTGATCCACGAGGCCGGGCACGCCTTCACGGCGAAAGCGTTCGGCCACGACGTGCGCCGCGCCGGGCTGGGGTGGCATCTATTCAGCCCCATCGCATACGTCGACACATCGGACATGTGGCTGGCGGGCAAGTGGCCCCGGATCGCGGTGGCGCTCGCCGGTCCATACGCGAATGTGCTCCTCGGCGGCATCGCGGCGATTGCCGCCTGGCGCATCGCAAGCCCGGTCGTCGCCGCCGGGCTGTGGCAGTTCGCCCTCACATCGTACCTCGGCGTGCTCTCCAACCTGAACCCGCTCGTCGAGTTGGACGGCTACTACGTGCTGATGGACACCCTCGAACGGCCCAATCTGCGGGCGCGCGCGCTGCGCTGGCTCGGCAATCGGGCCGTGCCGGCGCTGCGACGAGACGGGCGCGCCGCGCTGCGGGGGCACGGGTGGGACATCGGCTACGGTCTGGCGGCGCTGCTCTTCGTCGGCGTGACGGCGGTCGTGACAGTCGCGCTCTACCGGCTCACGGTGGAGGGATGGCTGGCGCGCGTACTCCCCCGGACGATGGCGGCGGGGTTGGCGTGGATCGTTGCCATCGCCGTTATCGCCGCGACAGTGGCGACGACGGTGGGAGAGTTACGGGGCGCACACAAGACCGCATAGGGTACCCGGCGGACGTTCCTCACCCCCCTCCCCTCTCCATCGCCGTCCCGATCTCAGTGTGTCGAAGCCAAGCGGGGTTGTAGAGGGGTGGGGATTGGTTGTGCAATCGACTCTAAGGGCCGCCGCCACCCGGTTCCTCTCACGAACTGCGTCACTTCTACTCCGAATCGACGAAGAAGATGAAGTCGGTATCGCCCGGCGACTGGCCGTACCGCGTCAGCAGTTCCGCCATCTCGCTGCGGTGCTGCGCGCTGTGGTAGAGGATGTGCATGAGGATTTGCCAGATCGCGTACGTGAATGTCTTGCCATCCGGGTGCGTCAGCGTGAGTGGCGCGGCGAGATCGTCTTCGCTCATGCTGGCGAGGTAGGCCTGCGCACGTGCGTGCTCCTCCTGCTGGAATGACTGGAGCGCCGCGACCGGGGCGGTTGGCTCAACCGGGGGTTGCTGCTTGCGGGCGTCGATCCCCTGACACCGCGAGCGCCAGCCGTACGCGACCATCAGCGTGTGCCAGAGCGTCGCGCGCAGGCTGCCCCCGCTGTACTCCTCCGGGGCGTCCAGTTGCTCGTCGCTCACGTGCGCGGCGCGATCGAGGATGCGCGCATCCATCGCGGCATTGTAGTCGAACATTGTTGTGAGCATCGTCTTTCCAAGCATCGTCCGCCCCTTTCACTGGTGTCACTTAGCTGCATCGACCGTCGCCAAAATAGAACGTACGTTCGCCCATGTCAAGCGGGTGGGGCAATTTGCGTTGGAATTCGGCGCTACACCCAGTCTTCCAGCCAGCCGTTGATCGTCACGTCGGCGCGCTGAGTGCGGAGGCCGCGCACGCTGCGGATGAAGCCGGAGACTTGCCGCCCGTCGTCCGTCGTCAGGACGATCTCGGTCTTCGGCTGGAGGTACGAGTCCTTGCGGGAGACTTCGAGCGTCCCCTGCCACGACGGCGGCAGAATCACTGTGTGGCCGAGCATGTTCTTCCGGTTCGGCGTCATCCGCAGCGAGTAGCGGACGTGCGTCGCGATCTGCGTCGTCGTGCGCTTCCCATCCTGGGCGCGCCAGACGACGCCCTCCGTCCCTTCAAGCGCCTCGGGCGGGATGAACTGAATCGGTATGCCCGCATCCGGTGGTTGCATCGTCTCGCTCCTTTCCGCACCAACTCACCATACACTACCGCGTCGCTCGGGGCGCGGCAACTGCTCGTCAGCGGGCGCGAAGTGTGCGATAACACCTGTATCGTCGATGATGGATAGGAGCGGATACGGGAAAGCGGGGGCAGCGCCGATGGTCGTCGATCACAGCAACAATGTCGCGACATTCGATGACGGCAAGGCGGAGGAGTACCCCGCCGACCTCTACCGCTTCGACGCCGTCGCGGAGGGCGTGGACGGCTTCGCGGCGGTGACGGACACGCACCTCGACTTTTTCCGCGCGCACGGCTACCTCGTCATCCACCACGCCTTCACCGCAGCGGAAGTGGCGGCGGGGCTGGAAGGGCTGCTCGATCTGATCGACGGCAAAGCGCCGGACTTCGACGGCATCCAGTTCGAGACATGGGCGCGGGACCGCCTCGACACGATCGCGCGCGAGGAGAAGCAGGACTACATCCGCAAGTTGATGGCATTCACGGCGTACGATGCGCGCCTGGACGCCATCGCGAACCACCCGGATTTGCTCGCGGTCGTCCGGCGGATCGTCAACGACACGCCGCAGAAGTTCCAGGACATGGCGCTCCTCAAGCCGCCGGGTGGCGGGCGCGAGAAGCCGTGGCACCAGGACAAAGCCTTCTTCGACATGGACATCAACAACCCCGTCGTCGGCGCGTGGATCGCCCTCGACCCCGCGACGCCGGAGAACGGCTGCATGCACATCATCCCCGGCTCGCACCGCGAGGGGCCGGTCATCCACTTCGCGCGGCGGGACTGGCAGATCTGCGACAACGACGTGCAGACCGCCCGCGACGTTATGGTTCCCCTGGAGCCGGGCGGCGTCCTGCTCTTCGACGGACTGATCCACCACGGCACGCCCGCGAACCGGACGAATCAGCGCCGACGCGCTGTCCAGTTCCACTACACCGCCCAGAGCGCCATCTGGACCTCGCAGGAGGCGCGCATGGCGATCTTCGGCAGCGAGGGCAAGGATGTGGAGTGTTGAGTCGTCCGCTCATGTATGCCTCCCTACGAAAGGCGTGACGACAGATGGGGGATAGCGATGCCTTTGCCGCGATGGGTCGCGCATGTCAACCGCCGTGTCACAAATCGGGCGCTGCGAACCTTTGCCCGCCGACTACCGGGGTTCGCCGTCGTCACCCACACCGGGCGACGGTCGGGGTGGACGTACTCCACGCCCGTGAACGCCTTCCGCGAGGGCGACGGGTACATCATCGCGCTCACCTATGGTGCGGAGAGCGACTGGGTGAAGAATGTGATGGAAGCGGGCGGCTGTGAGATCGAGACGCGGCGGCGACACATCCGCCTGGCTGCCCCGCGCATCGTAACCGACCCGATCAGGCGGTGGGCGCCCGTTCCCGTTCGATTGGTGCTTGGGATGATCCGTGCGACGCAGTACATGCGGCTGACCATCGCCGACCCGTCGGCGTCCGGTGACGGGGCGACATCCTGAGCGCATCTCGATGAGAACACCACAACACTCCATCGAGAAGATGGATACGCGCGGTGGATTGGTCGCCCCTTCGCCGCGATAATTGGCCCGGTCCCACGGGTGGGCTTCCTGCTACCATGCGTCCCTGCTGTCCAAACAGTAGGTGAAGGGAAGGGAAATCGCATGGACGAAGGATCGGCGGGGCGTTACGCGATGTACACGACGATGCACCGCCAACCGGCGGACCTCCGCGCGCTCCTCGCGGCGGGGTGGG